>JBBRZI010000010.1:0-25209 GCA_038236865.1 Saccharimonadales bacterium (SeqCode) | reverse complement strand
AGCCGTCGCCCATGCTTCAGCCGTCGCCGACTTATGTAAGCCAGCGGTAACGCCCCCCACTCCAGGAGTTGGCGGCCTCGTTGAGGGTATAACGACCCACGCAAGCTTCACCTCAGCTCCCCGCCCAGCCGGCGGTAGAGGCGGTGGCGGATTCTTCAGCCCCCGTTTCGTTGCTCGCAACAGTAACAATACTGCCGTTGTTCACGCTGCGAGCGCCCCAGCACCCGTCGTGCTGGCTGCATTAGCCCCAGCCCCAACCGCCCCAGCCCCAACCGGCGGCAAGGGTGGCGGGGTAGTTACCCCGACGCCAGTTGCGGCGCCAAGCAACAGCATCAGCAACACTGGCCCTAGTTCCACGAATACTATTTCCAACACTGTCAGTAATTCGACTCAGATTACTAACACCAACACCGTCAACGCCACTAATACTAACAACCAAATAGCCGACACTGGCAACGCCACCGTCAGCGGCAACACAACTGCCGGCGCTGGTGGTTCCGGTGCAGCCGATAACACCAACGCCACCGGCGTCGGTGTGGCCGTGACCAACTAAAATCACCGCCCTATCGGCCCAAAAGGGGAGCGTTTGCTCCTCTTTTGTTTTGGCCCGGGCGAGAACGTCTGGACGATCATTAACAGATATGGTACGATACCCCGAGCTCACTGCAGTCCGGCTTTACACACACCAGCATTCGCTAAATGATATCTGCCATCTGCTACTTGGAGCGCAGTGACCAGTCCCAACGCCACGCAGTTAGGACATCAGGTTCTCATCCTGATCACTGTCAAATGTTATATTTGATAGGGAATAGCGATGGTAGAATATGTAGCGCAAGCGGAATACTATATCATCATAGCGTCAGAGCGCGGGTTCGAGCAGCCTTTAACAACCGATTAACATGGTCCCTTCGTCTAGCGGTTAGGACATCAGGTTCTCATCCTGAAGATCGCGGGTTCGAATCCCGCAGGGATCACCAAAGTAAAAGCCCCATCTTGCGATGGGGCTTTTACTTTGGTGAAGTCTCCCCGAGACTTGAACCCGCGAAGCGGGTACGGTGTAGCGAGGACGCGTACAGAAGTTTACTCCGAGCACGCCGCAGCGGAAAAGGCCAAAAGCCGCATCCCGCCGGGTTCGTAAGGAGCGGAGTGCACCGCCCCTCACTGCCCCCATTTTCAAACTAATTGTAATTAGGTTATTATAAAATATATGAATAGACCGGAGAATGCCCAATTCGAACGTCTCAAAGCTGATTTGCACAGGCATGAATCTATCGCCAGGCGGACGACACCCGATCGTCAATTTCTGGGGGTAGGTCGAACCGTGCTATTGGGCAGTCAGCCCATTGGCGTGTACGCACGATCTGCCAGCACAGTCATTGTCGATTTTATAAAAAACGGTCGAGTGATCGCCTACGCAAACTACCGTGTCGCCAGCCACGGGAATCTGACTGTGGGGCACAACGAGCATCCTGAAAGCAGTCTATCGATTGATGCTATGGCAAAAAATCTGGGCGGGATCGCGCTATATCGACACCCCCTTAATCATTCGGAGCAGGCCGTCTCGGAGGCCGAATTGCAATTCATAACCGGCTTCGTGCGCGATCCAGCCAACACCACAGCCATGGTTAAGTATGCGGACGAACCCAATCAGCCGCTTGCAGGCCTCGACGTGCTACAACTACTCTCAAATCTAACGACTCCGCTGTAGCTCGGCCAAACGCGTTGCCGTCACTAAGAACCTGTTTGTGGTGGCTCTTCTTAGGTTGTGGAAGAGCTTGCAAACCAATCTAGCAGCTATTTTGTAGCTAGGTTACTAGCGTCAGCACAATAAGAATTGCCACAATCACGATAGCAACGGCCGTTTTACTCATAAAATTATATTACCACTATTTTTTGGCCGCTATCACAGCTTCAGTCTCGACGATGCGCTATACTTACCCGATGAATTACAACGATGAAGCCCTCAAAAAACACAAAGAACTCAAAGGCAAGATTAGCGTGTCACTCAAAGACCCGCTCGATAGCACCGAAAAACTGAGCATTTACTATACCCCGGGCGTCGCGGCCGTCAGTAGCTACGTTGCGCAGCACCCCGACGAGGCTCGCGATTACACCTGGCTCAACAACAGTGTCGCCGTCATCAGCGACGGGACCGCCGTCTTGGGGCTCGGTAACATCGGCCCCTACGGGGCGCTGCCGGTCATGGAAGGCAAGTGCATGCTCTTTAAGCACTTCGCCGATATTGATGCTGTTCCGCTGGTGTTAAATGTTCACACTGCCGATGAAATTGTTGCCACCATAAAAGCCCTGGCACCGAGTTTTGGCGGCATCAATCTTGAGGATATCGCTGCGCCGATTTGTTTTGAAGTCGAGGAGCGCCTCAAGGCCGAGCTGACTATCCCCGTCATGCACGATGACCAGCACGGTACCGCCATCGTGACGCTCGCCGGGCTCATCAACGCCACCAAAATCACCAAGCGCGAACTCAAGCACTGCAAGATCGTCTGCGTCGGTGCCGGTGCCGCCGGCACGGCCATTATGAAACTGCTCAACGAATATGCCCACCCCGAAATCTTGGCCATCGACAGCCAGGGTATCGTCAGCCGCGACCGCAGCGATCTCAACCCCCAAAAAGCCAAACTGCTCGAGTTCACCAACCCCCATAATCTGTCCGGTACATTGGCTGACGCTCTCCGGGACGCCGATGTGTTTATTGGCGTGTCAAAGCCCGGATTGCTCACTGCTGACCTCATCAAATTAATGCATCCCGAGCCCATCGTGTTCGCCATGGCCAACCCTAACCCAGAAATCATGCCCGAGGAAGCACGTAGAGCTGGTGTCGCCGTGATAGCGACCGGCCGCAGTGATTACCCCAACCAGGTCAATAACGCCCTGGCATTCCCCGGTATCTTCCGTGGGGCCCTCGACAACCGCGTCCAACACATTACCGACACGCACAAGATTGCTGCCGCCGAAGTGCTCGCCGGTTTAGTCGAGCACCCGACGCGGGAGATGATTATCCCGAGCGTCATGGATCCGCGACTCGTCTCGTCTATCGCCAAAGTCATCGTCTAGAACCTGTTGCATATCTCTTTATGAAATTATGAAAGCCAGCTTGGTGGGTGCCAGGCAATAGTTCTTGTGGAGTGGTGTACCTATTGATATGCTAACGAACAAACTGTTGGCTGGCGCCGCTTGCTGGCCTGTAACTGGGCAGCTCCGCAATGGGAGGTTAGCATAAGCCCGTTGCATAAAACCCGCCTAACAGCGATAATGAGGATACGTCTATGCAACAAACACTATCGATCAATAGCGGCTGCCCGACAGCCTCTGTCATTCAGGCAGTTTCCTGATGGGTCTTTTTGGCAAACATACTAAGGGCAGCACCAGCAAACTGGCCGCGAATTTGCGCGATGAAAAGCAAAAATTCGAGCTCATTGTCAATGCCATCGAGGACGGCGTGATGTTACTCGATGCTCAAGGGGTAATTCAACTCTTTAACCCCGGTGCTGCCAACATAACCGGCTGGAGCAGTGAAGAGGCTAGGGGGCTTAATGCCACCGCCGTAATGCAGCTCGTCGATGCCAAAAACTTAGCGCTCGAAGATAGTCGAAACCCCTTACTACAGATCTTTCAAACCGGACAATCCACCCGCGATAACAATACAATTCTTGTGACGCGCTCAGAAAAGCAACTGCCGCTTGGTCTCGACATCTCACCGCTCATGAATGACGCTCATGAAGTCACCGCTGCCGTAGTTGTGTTTCGCGATATCGCCGAGCAGCGGGCCGACGAGCAACGCCGGGCCGACTTTATCAGCACCGCCAGCCACGAAATGCGCACGCCCGTGGCCGCAATTGAGGGTTACTTAGCCCTGTCGCTCAACCCTAAGGTAACGACCATCGATAACCGAGCCCGGGACTACCTCGAGAAAGCCCACAGCTCAACCCAACACTTGGGCCAGCTCTTTCAGGATTTGCTGACCAGTGCCAAAGCCGAAGATGGCCGTCTCAGCAGCCACCCGGTCGTCGTGGAAATGGGTGCTTTTTTGGAGCAACTCAGCAGCGACCTTAAATTCGGAGCCGAACGAAAAGGTTTATTTTCTGAATTTGCCGTTGGGTCAAACAAAGTCATCGACGCCAGCCACGAAGTAGGTGGCAATCGGGTCATCCGACCGCTCTACTACGCCTTCGTCGACGCCGACCGGCTGCGTGAGGTCGTGACCAACTTATTCGATAACGCCGTCAAATACACCCCCGAGGGTAAGGTTTCGATTGGCCTGACTGGCGATGCCCAAGTCATTCAATTCTTCGTTCGCGACACCGGTCCTGGCATCCCCCCCGAAGACTTACCGCACCTATTCCAGAAATTTTACCGCGTCGACAATTCAGCCACCCGAACTATCGGTGGCACCGGCTTGGGCCTGTTTATTTGCCGCAAGATTGTCGAGCTCTATGGCGGCCGAATTTGGGTAGAGAGCGAACTCGGCAAGGGCAGTAGCTTCTTTATTAATTTTCCCCGTTTGAGCATCGAGGCGGCCGCCGAGAAGCAAGCTATTGAAGTTAGTTCGACCGAGCTCAAACCGATTAACTCTTTGGCGAGTTCATGATACAATTAACGCAAAGCATAAACTAAATAACAGGGGTAACTGGCATGGCAAAAATACTGCTAGTCGAAGATGATAACAACTTACGCGAGATCTACGAAGCGCGCTTGCAAGCCGAGGGCTACGATATCGTCACCGCCCACGACGGCGAAGAAGCCTTGGTAGTCGCTAAGAGCGAGACGCCCGATCTCATCATATCCGACGTCATGATGCCCAAAATTAGCGGCTTTGAGATGCTCGACATCCTGCGCAATACCGAAGGGCTCAAAGACGTCAAAATTATTATGTTAACCGCCCTTGGCCAAAGCGACGACCAGCAACGCGCCGATCGCCTCGGTGCCAATCGCTATCTCGTAAAATCACAAGTAACGCTCGAAGACATCGTCACGGTCGCTCAAGGTTTACTGGCGGCCGATGATACCCCCACACCCCTCGTCACGGCCGAACCCGCCACAACTCCCGCTCCGCTCGACGCGGCAGCAGCGGATCCGATCGCCTCGGTTCCAATCGCCGTTGTGCCACCAACCATAGTCGCTGAGCCAGAATCCGCACCGGTAGCTGTGCTGCCTGAGCCAATCACCCCGACACCAGCCAGCTTTGAAGCCGCCGTTCCCGAGCTAACACTAGCAACCCCCCCACCAGCGCCGCTCGACCCAGCCAGCCCGCCCGTTGCCAGCGACGCTCCAGCCACCGGGCAACCGGCCCCATTAAGCGCCCAATTGACGGCCGAAGAAGAAGCGAACGTCGAAGCCCAAATTGAAGACTTCGTTCAGGGCGCCACGACCGAAGCTTCGCCCGCAAACGATACGGGGGCTGTGACCGCCGAACCCGTCACAGCCATAGCGGCCGCTCCAGTTGAAGTTTCCCCAGCCCCGCCTGTCGCCGCTGACACGGCGCCGGATACCGAGCCGTCGCCCAACGCCATCGCCGACGATAAGCTCTTAAGCGATGCCCTCACGACCTTTAACGAGAATGCCGCCGCCAACCAACCAACCCCAGCCCTCGCCCCATCAGAGGCTCGCGTACCGGGCAGTTCCGGCATCGTTGTTTCGCCCGGTCTGCCCGTGCTCAAAGTTGCTGATGAGCCTACTATCCCGATTGACGGCGTTTCCCCGTCAACAGAGACAGCAGCTACCGCGTCGAACGCTCAGGCCACCGTGGCCCGTAAAAAAGTGATTTCCCCTCTCAATAGCACTGCCAAGCCCGACCTCGCCGCGCTACTCGCCCGCGAAACCGCCAATGAAGCCCGCCCAGACACCATCATTGCGCCTACGACTATGCCACAACCCGATTCAAGCTCTGACCAGCCGCGATCAATTGACCCAAACAGCATCGCCCTCTAAAGACTTTCCCCGTTAGCTCTAAGTCTGGCGCGCGAAGCGTGCTCGCGCTGCCCACTACCAGGCAACGCTAGGTTCAATAGGAGTTAAATGCTGAAGTTCATCCCCGTGGCAAGCTAGCCGCAACCCGAAACAACGTTTAACTTTATACACTTTCTACCCTATACTAGTACGCATGCGCATCAACAAATACATCGCCCTCGCCACTGGTTATAGCCGCCGGGGCGCCGACGAGCTCATCGCCGCCGGTCGGGTCCGGGTAAACGGGGAAGTCCCCAACGCCGGTATCCAAATCAACGAGCTCGACGTTGTCTTGCTCGATAATCACCCGATTTCTCCCCCGACACAGACCGTCACCATTCTCTACCACAAACCAACCGGCTATGTTGTCAGTCGCGATGGACAGGGCAGCCAGACGATTTATGACTTGCTGCCAGTTAACTACCACGAGCTCAAACCGGTCGGTCGCCTCGATAAATACTCCTCGGGCTTGCTGCTGCTAACCAATGACGGCCAACTTGCCAACGAACTCACCCACCCCCGCTACGTTAAGACCAAAATCTATGAGATCGGCCTGAACGGCCCGCTCGCACCGCTCCACCGCCAAATGATTAGCGAACACGGTATCATGCTCGATGACGGAGTCAGTAAACTCCCCCTTGAGCGCCTGCACGACGGTGATGACACGAGGTGGCGCATCGCGATGCACGAGGGCCGTAACCGCCAAATCCGCCGGACCTTTGCCAGTCTCGGCTACCACGTCAACCAACTGCATCGCACCAATTTTGGCGATTACTCGCTCGGTAGCCTGGCAAAAGGTAAATGGCAGCTAGTCGACACTCCTAAATCTAGTTGAACGGAGGCCTGCTGCTTACGTAACAGTTAGGCTCGTGTAGGGAACTGGAGAATAACGGCCATCGGGGTATCAGTGTCGAGCTCGACCAGGCTCGCCACCAGCGGAGCAACTCTGCCGCGAAAAGCGGGGTGTTGGTCACGAGCGGCCAACCGGGCCGCGCTATCAGCTGCTCGTTCAGTATCGGTCATGCCAAACCAAGGCTCGTAGTCCTCTAATCGGCGGACGTTATTGTAAGCTACAGGAGTTTGTAGGGGTGATTCAGTTTTCATATAATTATCATTTTAATACAATTATATCTTTGTGTCAATCCTCCCAATCTGTTATACTGTAAAGTCTATGGCTAAAAAATTACCTATCGTAGCAATTGTCGGACGCGCTAATGTCGGCAAATCCAGCTTATTCAATGCAATCCTCGACCGCCGCGAGGCCATCGTCGCCCGCGAGGCCGGTACCACCCGCGACAGTATCGCCGCCAAAGCCGAATACCAAGACCAGCATTTCTGGCTCGTCGACACCGCCGGCATCAAAGATCCAGAAGACGACTTTGAATTCACTATCCAGGAGCAGATTACCCAGGCGGCCGATAGCGCCGATGTCATCTGGGTCATGGTCGAAGCCAACGTCCCCATCACTATCGAAGACCGGCGCGTCGCTAAGATGGCCCTTAAAAGCAAAAAGCCCGTATTTTTAGTTATTAACAAAGTCGACAAAGCCAAAGGCGCCGACTTGAGCGGTTTCGACCGGCTCGGCATCAAGCCCATCATCCGTACCAGCACCACCCAATCCACCGGTATCGAACAGCTGCTCGGCACCCTCATTAAGCTCATCCCCAAAGCCACCCTACAGGAAGACGACAACCGCCTCCGCATTGCCATCCTCGGCCGACCGAACGTCGGCAAATCGCGGCTCTTTAACACGCTCGCTAAAAAGCAGCAGGCCATCGTCGCCGACCGCGCCGGCACCACCCGCGACATTAATCGCACCGTCGTGCGCTACCAGGGCCGAGAAGTCGAATTCATGGACACCGCCGGTATTCGCCGCAACGGTAAAATCGAAGTCGGTATCGAGCGTTTTAGCGTTATCCGCGCCTTGAGCGCTATCGAATCAGCCGATGTCTGTTTTCTGTTAATGGACGTCAATGAGTTAAATGTCCAGCTCGACCAAAAAATCGCCGGCATGGTCAAGGACGCCGGCAAGGGCCTGGTCTTGGTCGTCAGCAAGTGGGACGACGTCGAAGACAAAGACGCGTTCACGCGCGACGATTTGGCCCCCCAGATCGCCCACAACTACGATTTCGTGCCGTGGGCACCGCTGATCTTCACGAGCTCTGTCACCGGCCAGAACGTCACCAAGCTGTTTGACATCGCAATCGATATCGACACCGAACGCCACAAACAAATCGCCACCAGTGCCCTCAACAACTGGCTACGCGAGGCCGTCGATGCCCACCCGCCCGCCGGATTGAAGGGTCGCATGCCAAAGCTCAACTACATGGTCCAAGAAACCGATAACCCAATTCCAGCCTTCAAGATCTACGGCAGCCAAACCAAGTTCGTCCACTGGAGCTACCGCCGCTTCCTCGAACGCCGCCTGCGCGATACCTTTGGCTACGCCGGCACATCGATTCAGCTCTGGTTCATCGAAAAGCACATCGCACACAAGCACGGTAATTCGCCGACCAAACCAGAACGCTCGGCCACCGCACCCGACATCACACGAACCAAAAAGCGGCCCAACCGCTTCACGAACCGTGCCGAAACTACCGCTCCGAAACCCGAAAAACCCGGCAACGTATACTAAACCCGCCGCCAGGGTAGGGGTATGCAGAGGTTGTTTGTAACTTTCTAGCTTTCTACCCTATACTTAAGGTATGTCTTGGCTCCAAAAACGCACCCAAATAGGTGACAGTATTCAGTTTTACACCGTTGGGCTGAGTAAAACAATTATGATAGTCGGTCTGGGCAACCCCGGTCGTGACTACGATTTAACCCGGCATAACGCTGGGTTTTTCACTATCGACGCCTTTGTCGCCAAAAATGACGAAATGCAGGGTTGGGTCGAACGCAAAGATCTAAAGTGCGCCGTCAGTCAAGGCCGCTTTGGCGAAACCACCGTCTATGCCGTAAAACCGACGACCTTCATGAACAACAGCGGGGAAGCCGTCCAGGCGTTTAGTAATTTTTATAAAATTCCGGCCGAACACCTCATCGTCATGCACGACGAGCTCGACATCGACTTTGGTCAAATCCGCTTGCGCGTCGGTGGTGGTAGCGCCGGCCACAACGGCATCAAATCAATTAACCAACACCTTGGAGAAGGTAAGAATTATGGCCGCATCCGCATCGGCATCGGGCCAAAAACACCCAGCCAAATGGACAGCGCCGATTTCGTCCTCCAAAAATTCTCAAGCGATCAGCAAAACCAATTGCCAAACCTTGCACTCGAAGTCAACGCCATTCTCAGCGAATATATTTACGGCGGCCAAGCCCTGCCCGTCGAAACCAGAACATTTATCGTCTAAGCAACTGTTGCCAGCGCGCTATTGCTAGTATTCAGCCGGCATTACTCGATGGGTGGGAACTCAGAATCAGTCAGTTTTTCAATTATCTCAGCCGTACACAGCCGCATGACGCCCCGGGCATAGCTGCGGAGCTCAGAAGCCCGGCGTAGGTCTTTATAGCGCCTATCCGGACTGTCATGTACCAGGGCCACTTCGGAGTTAGAACTGTCGATCGTTTGCTGAGATTTAGTGACAAGCCGGTCAGCTATCTCAATGAATACCGACGCCGTTTTGAGCGCGCTCTCGACACTCACCTCAGGTAGCACATTGTACAAGGCCTGTTCTCCTGCCGAATTGATAATAGCGTCACCGCTCCGCTCCATAGGCCACTGCTCCAACTTCTTATAGTAGCTGGCCAAAGTCTAGCACACTGTGAGTTATTTATCTGTAGTGATCTGTTCTAAAAAAACGACCATTCTGCCAATCGCCTAATTATCGAAGCTGGTGATGGCCCGGTCTCCCAATACGTCTTCCATGGGTATATTGGTGCGCAGAAAAGTCTCAACACAGTGCCATTCAAGGGCAATTTCGGTGTCGTAGGCGGCCCGCGCTGCCCCATGAAGCGCCCAGAGCTCATCCCGGCCCACAAACACGCCGGCGTCAACGCCGATCAAAACCGCCTCAGTCCGGCCCACTTCGACACTGTTATTGATACATCTCATGTGCTGCTTAGTGCCCCATCTTATATCTCATCCCGGCAATGAAAACCACGCTGGTGAGCACCAGGCACTAGTTCTTGTGAGACAGTGTAGCAGATAGGTATAGTACTACCCAAAACTGTTGGCTGGTGCTGCCAGAGCGGATCGGAACAGGGAGGAACTATCCATTGGGTTCAACATACTCCTAAAAAAATATACTAAAAAAGGCCGCCGAGAGGGGGTGGGCACCGCTCGACGACCCATTTCAGGGGAGAACCGAAATTCTCCCCTGGGGCATCTGAGTAGTAGCTTTTGTAACGAGCGCTTACCCTAAGGAGCGAAAAGTTATTTCTGGGAGAAAACATACCGGTAGTATGTTGACGAGCAAAAATAGGTTTGCAGCCCTTAGGGAAAGTGCGCAGTAAAAAGCCTACTGCTCAGATGCCCCACACCCTTCAACCCACCCCAGCGAAGCATCAACGTCTATACTCAAATGACTTGTGTCGGACTCCGGAGAATCCGCCATTTAGGCTCGCTTTGAAACGGGGACCTGACTCATCGTCAGGATTTAGTTAAAGGGGTTAGTATGCTTTAGAGCGCTGCCGGGGTAAACCCTGGCGTGCAAGAGAAAAGTGGAGGGTAACAACTTGTCTGGCGCCCGCTCTAAAACAATCTAACAAATGTTAGAATTTAGGGGTAAAGGTACATGAATTCTTGTTAGAACTCACAGTTTGCTATATTAGCAAATGAATGCCCTTATGTCAATACTAAATACTATTTCTAGTGTTTAATCAACATGCTTACGCTTGAAAACTGCTAGTGTACTTCTTAATATTCTCTTAATTATGGGGTTGCCGACCACCGTATTGCTTATACTCCGTGGGTGGACACGCGTATTATCACCCGAGGCTCAACCGAATATCCGAGGCGACTCATAGCCATGGCCAGTCCGCCGGCCCAGCTGTACGTGCAGGGGCCAGCCCTTAGTGCATTCACAAAAATGCCATGTGTCGCCATCGTCGGTAGCCGCAGCGTTTCGGCCTATGGCCGCCAGGTGACCCTCCGATTGGCACGGGAGCTGGCAGAGCAGGGAATAGTCGTTATCAGCGGCCTGGCCCTTGGAGTCGACGCTCTGGCGCATCAGGCGGCGCTGGCGGTCGGCGGGGCAACCATGGCCGTGCTACCGGGCAGCTTAGATAAGGTCTACCCGGCAACCAATCGTCGGCTGGCGGCCGACATACTGGCGCAGGGCGGGGCGCTGCTCAGCGAGTACGGATCAGGTGATCCCTTTCATTTTAAAACCAACTTTATTGCCCGTAACCGAATTGTGGCCGGCCTGGCTGATGCGCTACTGATCACCGAAGCCGCCGAAAAGAGCGGCACGCTACACACGGCCCGGTTCGCACTCGAACAGGGCACAGACGTTCTGGCGGTACCCGGCAATATCACGAGCCCCGGGTCGATTGGGACCAATAACCTCATAAAATCCGGCGCAACTCCCGTCACATCGGTACGAGACGTACTGCACGCTCTCCATTTGACTAGCCACACCACCAAAGTCGCCGACATCCGCGGCCGTAACGCTCTCGAGCAGCTCCTGCTGGATTTGCTGGGGCAGGGCATCAGCGACGGCGATGTACTGCTAGCGACCAGCCAGCTCGCAATCGCGGAGTTCAATCAAACCCTCACTATGCTCGAACTCGGTGGCAAAGTTCGTAGCCTCGGCGCCAACCACTGGGCCATCTTCTAAGCCCGGCGCCCGGCGGATATGCTAAAATTGCTGTATGAAGCTTATGATTTTAATTGGCGCAACAATAGTTGGCGGTCTTGGCGGCTGGCTAGGAGCCAGCCTGGACCACGGAAACGTACTTGGCGGCTGGAGTATTCTGCTGAGCAGCATCGGCTCACTCGTCGGCATTTGGGTCGGCTATAAAGCAAATCAATATATCTGATTTGTCCCCGTTGGCAGACTTTTATTCTTATATATAGGTTGCATTGTACCCCCGATTTCGCTTAATATGGGGTGCATGGCCAAAAACTTAGTTATCGTAGAAAGTCCGGCCAAGGCCAAAACTATCGAGAAGTTCCTCGGTAAAGATTTTGTTGTGAAAAGCAGCTTTGGCCACATTCGTGATTTGCCCAAAAAGGGCCTGAATATTGATATTGAAAACGGCTTCGCCCCCCATTATGAAGTCAGTCTAGATAAAAAGAAGGTCGTCGCCGAGCTGCGCAAAGCGGCCGTAGGCGCAGAAGTCTGGCTCGCCAGCGATGAAGACCGCGAAGGCGAGGCGATTGCCTGGCACCTGGCGCACGCCCTCAAACTCGATCCCGCTAAAACTAAGCGCATTGTATTTCACGAAATTACCAAGACCGCCATCGAAGCGGCCATCAAGCAACCTCGCACTGTCGATCTCAAATTGGTTGATGCCCAACAGGCCCGTCGCATCCTCGACCGCCTGGTTGGCTACGAGCTTAGCCCGGTTCTCTGGAAAAAGGTCCGCACCGGTTTGTCGGCCGGACGAGTGCAATCGGTCGCCGTTCGGTTGATTGCCGAGCGCGAACGCGAAATTCGCGATTTCCAGGCCGCCAGCTCGTTCAAGGTCACCGCCGATTTTACATATGATTCATATACCTTGGCCGCCGAGTTAAGTAGCAAGCTCAAAACCCTCGACGCTGCTGAGCTATGGCTCAAGGCCGTCATTCCTGCCGACTTTAGTGTCACCGACATCGCCAAGAAGCCAAGCACCCGCAGCTCGGGCGCACCATTTACCACCAGTACCTTGCAGCAAGAAGCCTCGCGGCGCTTAGGCTTTAGCGTCCGCCAAACTATGACGGTCGCCCAACGCCTCTACGAATCGGGCCACATCACCTATATGCGCACCGACAGCACAACACTATCCAGCCTTGCCATCAGCGCAGCCGAGCAGTATGTCACCAGCACGTACGGCGCACATTATCACAAAACCCAGCAATACAAAACCAAGAACGCGAGTGCCCAGGAAGCCCATGAAGCTATCCGTCCGACTGATTTTACGGTGCTCTCGGCTGGTGCCGACGACTCGCAGGAGAAACTCTATCGCCTCATCTGGCAACGCGCTCTCGCCAGTCAAATGTCCGATGCTAAACTAGAACGGACCGAAGTCGTAATCGGCGTCAGCACCCAGCCTGAAACGTTCGTCGCCAAAGGCGAGATCTTACAATTCGATGGCTTTATGAAAGTCTACGGCGGCACCAAGGATGATACGCTCTTACCGCCAATCGCCCAGGGTCAAAGCCTCGAGGCGACGGCAATCGTAGCCACCGAGACGTTCTCACGCGCACCCGCTCGTTACAGCGAAGCCGCTTTAGTGCGCAAGCTCGAAGAGCTCGGTATTGGCCGCCCCAGCACCTACGCACCGACTATTTCGACCATCCAAACCCGTGGCTACGTTGAGAAAGCCGACCTAGAAGGCACTGAACGCGAAATCCGCGAACTCACACTCAGCCAGGGCACTATCACCCCCGCAACCTCGAAAGTTATCACCGGTGCCGACCGGGGCAAGCTGGTGCCGACGCCAATCGCCGAAGTCACCACTGATTTTCTGGTCAAATATTTCCCGACTATCGTTGATTACACGTTTACCGCGCGCGTCGAAGCAGAGTTCGACGAAATTGCCAATGGAAACCACGAATGGGCCACGATGATTGGTGACTTCTACAAGAAGTTCCACCCCCTGGTTGAGCAATCAGCCGACATATCTCGCCAAGAAGTCTCCCAAGCCCGCCTCATCGGACCAGACCCCAAGTCAGGCGAACCTATCTACGCCCGTTTCGGCCGGTATGGCCCCATGCTGCAGCGCGGTGACACCGACAACGAAGCCGACAAGAAACCAACCTTCGCACCGATGCCTAAAGGCGCGATTATCGACACCGTAACACTCGAACAAGCCCTCGTCATGTTTCAATTACCGCGCACTGTCGGCGCCACCGCGGATGGCTTACCGATCATGGCCAACATTGGCCGGTTTGGCCCCTATGTCCAAGTCGGCAAGACCTTTGTGTCGATCAAGCCGCTTGATCCCCACACAATCACCGAAGCTGAAGCCCGCACCAAATATGAAGAAAAAGTCATCAAAGACGCCGCTAAAAACATCAAAGAGTTTGCCAGTGGCATCAAAATCCTCAACGGCCCCTACGGCCCGTACGTGACCGACGGCAAAAAGAACGCCCGCATCGCCAAAGACCAAGACCCCCATAAGCTCACTGAAGCCGAAAGTAAGGCTCTTTTAGCGGCCGCTCCAGCCAAAAAACGTAGTTTTCGCCGTAAAAAAGCTGCTTAGTCACCCCCGTTAGAAGTGGCAATGATTTGCCATGATGTAAAGTGATGCCTCTTATACCTTTTTTACAACATGAAATAGGCGCATACTCACAAATGTGCTACAATAAAGGTAGATACAAAGACGCAAGACGCAATATGTTTGACTTTTAAAAAACTAAGTTATATAATAGCAGTTAATCTATTCTAACACAGGAAAACGTAGTAACTATGGCCGACACCGCCCTCAAAACCGAACTCTCTACTGAAAACCTGGTAAATGATGTGCTGGCAACCATCGACCGAGAACGAGAACGAGAAATCGTAGCTCGTCGCTTTGGTTTATTTGATCGTAAAGAGACGCTAGAACAGATCGGTGAGATGCTCGGCATTACCCGCGAACGCGTTCGCCAGCTGGAGAAATCAGTCGTTACTCGCCTCAAGACCTCGGCAGAGCAGGGGGCCGTGCCTCACGTGCAAGCGTTTCAAGCCAAACTCATTGACTACCTTGAGTCCATGGGCGGTGTCGCCCGCATCAGCGACATCACAGCCAAAATCGTCAGTGACCCAACGCGCATCGAACAAGCTCGGGCCGCATTCTTGGCTCAGTTATCGCCAGCCGTACTCGTTATCAACGAAGACGATTATTTCTACCACAGCGTCGCTACGCTGGCCGAAGGCAACGATAAAGCGGTCAAAGCCGACGTCGCTAAGCTGATTGACACCATTAAAAAACTTGGTGAGCCAAAGCCAATCGGCGACATCGCGACTGCTGCCGGGTTCACCGATCCGATCCGCTCTGAAGCTCTCGCCAGCATTTCCAAGCAGCTCGCCACCCTAAACGGCCGCTGGGGCTTAATGAAGTGGCCAATGGTCAACCCAAAGAACATTCGCGACAAAATCTATGTCATTCTCAAAGAGCACGGCAAGCACCTCCACTTCAATGAAATCGCCGAAGCCATCAAAGACAGCGAATTCAAGCGCAAAGACGTCACTACCCAAGCCATCCACAACGAGCTCATCAAAGATAAGCGCTTCGTGCTTATCGGCCGCGGCATCTACGCGCTCAAAGAGTGGGGCTATGAAAAGGGAACCGTCGCCGATATCATCAGCGAAGTTCTCAGCAAGGCCGGCGAACCCCTCCACCGTGACGAAATCGTCAAACGTGTACTGCAGAGCCGCTACGTCAAAGAGACGACGATTCTTTTGAACCTCCAAGGCAAACCGCAGTTCAAACGTGTGGCTAAAGCCACCTACGACCTCGCAGAAAAGTAATTAATCAGTCACCAGTAACTCAAGTAGGGCAGTGGGGCCTACTGTAAGGCTAAATTGAACCGTCGCGCGCGCTATCTACAAGACAGCTCCAATATCCACATTGGAGCGCCTAGAACCCGAAATCTCTGTGCCGCTGCGTCTGCTTGGCAATCAACGCAACTTCAGGCAATTTAGTGAACGTTTTACGAACATGCAGCGCCGTGACCAATGCCCAACATTTTACGAACAATGGTGCATAGTGCTATCAAAGCGGTGGCCAAGCTGAGGCCAGCAGAACCGGGTCGCACCTAAGCAGGTTAGGCAAACAATCAAAAAATTGAGCCACACGGACTAGTAGGTAATCGATTTTAGAAATGTGCAGAGCCGGCAACAGCCCAGCACGCACACATACACACGACGTCGCACAATGTATATTTTGCGACACGAGTTACTATACATAAGTGGTGAACACATGCCCCTTGCGCGGGGGAGTTTATGGCACTGCGCCCAATCATGTGCCACATACGCGTTATTTATTTTTTAATTAAACCAGTATACAACTCCTAATACCCCGGATCCGACTACGGCCTATATGAACCTTTCATGGCACTAAGGAGCACCCAAAAGCTCTAGCGTCCACAGTGTGGCATGTCACACCACCAGACTTATCCACAGCTCCGTGAAAACTTTTGCGTCAGGTTGACTTATTAGGTATTTTGTTGACTTCCCTATTTTTAAATGCAGAAGTATGTTTTTTTGACTTTTACCTTTTTTAGTATTCTTGTATAGTTTTTTGAAAGTACAGATTGTTATTTTTTATGAACAAATTGCGAACTAGCGGGGCAGTAGACAAGGGGAAGCGCTCGTTGCACCCGGCTCTCCCCAGCGATCACCGCTCCCCGCTGAGCAACACAAACACCACGGCTATATTCTCAGCAACTTACTCAATGCCCAATTTACCCAGCCTTGCCCTGCCCCACCCCAACTACCAATTGGTAATTGGTAGTTGGTAGTTGGTAATTACCTATAGTATGCCCTGCCGTTAACCCGGACATCCACGTACGACCCTGGCACAATACTCTGGCCTTTTAACTTGGCGATTGCCGCCAAAAACGTCCCGACTTGCTGCTGGGCGTCAGCTGACTGGAGGTTGAATTTTATGAAATATGGTTGAGACGCCAATTGAACATCAAGCTCACTACTTGCCGCTGGCAAGACGAGGCTGCTCGGGGTAAGCCCGTGGGCTTTGAGTTGGCCGACCACTGTTTGAATAAAGCTGACATCACTCGTACGTAGCGCCTGATGGTTCACGGCCACCGCCAGTCCACTTTGATCAGTTAGCACCGGCAACCCAAGCTGAGCGACAGCTTCGGGAATAGCACCGCCCAAGAGCACCTTACCGGTAGTGTCGAGTACGTAACTGCCGCTGCTGGAATGGAAAATAACAGCTGGAGTGGCGGGCTCTAAATACACCACCGGCCGATGCGACAGCAGCGGAAGCGTCATACTGACTTGCGCCAGCTCGGGAAACTGAGTGGCCAACTGCTGATTGATGCGTTGTGTGTTGATGGTTATTTTGTTATGGTTCCAGATTGAACTGCGTAGTTGACGAGTTACCGCCTGGGTGTAAATTTGCTGGTTTTGGAGGAAAGGCTGCTGCTCTGAGCCGGCAACTAGCACAATTTTGGGGTTTGTGGACAAGGTCGCGGCGCTGACCAAACTGACCAAAGCCACAACAAGTAGGATGAACAGGCCGAAGCGCTGCAACCAAAACCTACCGAAGCGCTTGGCCGACACCGTGCTAGCCCGCAGCAGCTGGCGACCGGTGTTTAGCTCCAGCTCTGACCGGCGTGAGTGATACGAAAAGGCCGTCGGCGAACGCTGGCGGTTGCCCATGATACGCTGGCGGTTGGATGGTACTACCGTTTTAGTTTTTCGTAACTTCATAGCGTAACCTTACTTGGCGGCCTCCACAAGTAGTAGCTTAGCCAGCCGCACGGCCGCATCGGGCAGCCCAAACTTGGCGAGTGACTGACCGAGTGCGACTTTTTTCGCTTCGTCGTCGAGCAATTCACCGATAACGGCCGCTAATCGGCCATCTTGCTCGGCCTGATCCTCATTCAATTGAATCACAGCGTGGCGCTCGGCCAACGCTTCGGTGTTCTTAATATTCCAAATTAGTTGCGGCGAGGGAATAATAACGCAGGCTTTGGCTTGAATGGCAAACTCGGCCAAATTCGTTGCCCCGCCCCGGGCAATGATTACATCGGCCACCGCACTGTAGGCATGCAGATCACTAATAAAGCCCTTCACGCGCAGCCGTTTACGGGGCTCAGCGCCAAGCTGCTCATCGTAACGCTGCGTGACGCTCGCCGCTAGCGCCCGCCCCGCAATATGGACAAGCACCAGGTTTGGATAGCGCTTTAATAGGTGGCCGGCGTTGGCGATAATCGCCTGGTTGAGACCATCCGAACCATTACCGCCCCCCGTAACCAGCACTAGTTGTTGATTTGAACGTAGGCCGATATCACGCCGAAACTGCGTTAGGTGCGCACCGGTCACGGGTTGATACTTGTCGCTCACCGGCACACCGACGGTAATGGTCTTCTGGCGAGGATACGGGTAGAGGTCTTCGGGCAGCGCCACCGCGTGCAAGCGGGCCCAGCGCGCGATAATCCGATTCGCGAGGCTCGGCGTACTGTCTGAATCGTGCGTGATGTAGGGGACACGGTTGAGCAGACCGCCAATCGCAACTGGCACACTCACAAACCCTCCCCGAGTGAAGATAATATCCGGCTGGATCTGGCGTAGAATCCACCAGCTTTGGATGGTACCTACGACGATAAAGCCAAGGTCACGCAGATTATTGATAACCGTCGGCAGGTCGAGTAGTTGGCGCAGGCCTTCGCCGTGATAGCGGCGGAACTTGCCGGCTCGCACCAGCCGTACCGCATCAATATCCGAACTCTGGGCCGGAATATCCGCCAAGGCATCGCCGCGTTGACCAAGGTAGATGATAGAAATGGTGGGATCGAGCCGTTTAAGCTCGTGCGCGACTGCCAGGATCGGGGTGATATGCCCCCCGGAGCCGCCGCCCGTTACGACGATCGTCATGGTCCCTCCTCTTGTTTAAGTCGCCCGTAATCCGTGGTACCGCGAAAGACGTATAGCGTGAAACTTGAAAAACTAATCCAACAGCGGCCGCCACAAATACTACACTCGTGCCGCCGTAACTAACGAACGGTAAGGTGATGCCCTTCAACGGCAGCAGGCCAATCATGGCACCGATGTTAATAATCGCCTGCACGCTCAGCCAAGCTAACACCCCCGCCACCAGTAACCGGGTAAAGTCATCCGGGGCGCGTTCAACAATACCTTTGAGGCGGGAAAAGAAGGCCACAAACACCGCCAGCAACAAAATGCTGCCAATAAATCCGAACTTCTCGGCGTAAATTGCAAAAATCGAGTCGTTGGCGGCTTCCGGGAGGTAGCCGTACGCCTGGACGCTCCGGCCAAGGCCAAGCCCCACCATCCCGCCCGAGCCAACCGCAATCAACGCCTGACAGGCCTGATAGCCGGCATCCTGACAGTTTGACTCCGGGTGAATGTACGTTATCAAGCGCTCGCGGCGATAGGCCGACGGCAAGATCAATAGGATGACACTGATTATGAGGATGCCGACAAACAGCATCAACCGTTTCATCGGCAAGCCGGCGATATAGCACATCGTGCCAAACATCGCGACCAGTACACCCATCGAACCAAGATCACTTTGAGCGTGCAGGGCCTGCGGTCCCGCGATCAAAACTCCGGCAATCCCTAGCCCAATCATCAGCGGCTTAAACGTCTGAGCATAATCATTCAGCTTATTCTTTCTAATCTGCTCCGCCAGAAAGCTCGCCAGAGCGATCATAGCGGCAAACTTCACCAGTTCTACCGATTGGAAGGAAAACCCGCCCAAGCGCACCCAACGATGGGCAGGATAGGCTGGATTAACGGGCATAAGCAATGCGATGACGGTAGCAGCGGTAGCAAACATCAGTAACGGCCGCGCGTAACGCCGCCAAGTCATGAGCGGCACCTGGGAAGTAATCACAAAAGCGACAACGCTCAGTCCGATCGCCAGCAGCTGCTTGCCGACAAAGTAATTGCTACTGACGTGCGCGGCCTGGCTCAACGCCGGGCTAATCGCGTAGACTACGATCAAGCCGATGGCGAGCAAAACCGCGCACAGCATCACGAGCCAATAGTCAGGCCGGTGCCTCCGCCCTAGCTCACTACTCTCCGGTCGATCACTGCGCGCGCGGCGCGGCGCTTGCGGCCGCATCGTGCTAAGTAGCCCTTCCGACTAAAAACGCAATCAAGCCCAGCAGCCCGGAAACCTGCCCGAGGATCCAAAAACGCATAGTCACTTTAGTCTCCGGCCAGCCAATGGCCTCGAAGTGGTGATGGATTGGCGACGACAAAAATACACGTTTACCGTGACGCAGTTTTCGTGACAAACGGTTGATAATAACCGAACCTGTCTCCATAACATAGACCGCCCCGATAATCGGCAACACGTAGACGGTATCTGTTTGCAGCGCAATAATACCGAGCGCCGTCCCGAGTGCAAACGAACCGATATCGCCCATCATAAAACGCGCTGGAAATATATTAAACCAGGTATAGCTGAGCAGCGCGCCCATAACCGTTACGCAAAAGCCCGCTAATAGAAATTTATGTTCGACGAGGGCAATAATGGTATAGGTGGCAAACGACGATGTCAGTAGCCCACCAGCCAGGCCATCGAGCCCATCACTGATATTCACCGCATTGGCCGTCGCAATCACCACCAGCCAGAATAATATAATCACCCCGAGTCCGATATGCCACTGGTGAATCCATGGTAAATAGATCGAGTGGACACCGAGCTTTTCGTAAAACCACCAGCCACCGGCCAGCGCCACTACACTGTACAGACCAAATTTATAACGAGCAGCCATACCCGCAACGCCGCCAACGCTTTTGGTGTTCATGATATCGTCGATCAGCCCAATCAGCCCTGCCCCAATCATGCCGGCTAGTGGCAGCCAGGTTTCACCGCGGCTCAGGTTGCCCGTCAGGGTGACGTAGGCAATCGCCGACACAAAAATCATGCCGGCCATGGTTGGAATATTCCGTTTATGCTTCTCTGAATGTAATTTTTGATAGACAGTAGCTGCCCCGCCCGACCACGCCGTGGTCCGGGCCCGCTTCCACCATTGGTAGCGATAGGCCAACGTCGTATAGAGCGGCGTAATCGCCATGCTAAGTACAAAACTGGCAAAACCAAGCGTCAGGATGTGGATTAGGCTGTGCGTCGATATCGCGATATGTAGTGTATTATTCATCTGTAATTTTCGTTTAATTATACCACGAACCCACTGCATATCTCCTCCCAATAACGAAAGACAGGCTGGTGAGTGCCGGGCAATAGTTCTTGCGAGGAAGTGTACCTAAAAGGTACAGTGATGAACAAAACTTTTGACTGGTACCGCCAGGCTGGCTTGGAGTTGGGAGGTGATATGTAGTGGGTTCGTCCTACTGGCTTTTTGGCATTACGTACGAGTCATTAATCAACATGTGAGCCAAGCCGGCAAAAATCGGTTGCGCCGCTGCCGTACCAGCGTAACCGCCGTTGGTTGGGCGCTCAACAAAGACCACGATCACATACTGCACTTTGCTGCCACCAACAAACCCCATGTACGTACCATTGAACTCATCCGCATGGTAACCGCCACCGGGGTTAGCGATCTGGGCTGTACCGGTTTTGCCACCGACAATATACTTGGTTTGATCAAAGCTCGGGCCAATCACGTGCTTGGCCACGACCTGCTGCATCAGCGGAATCATAGCCTGACTAGTTTTTGCACTGACGACGTTATGAGCCAGAATTTTTGGTTGGACAGATGTCGTTTTGTCGCCCGAGTCGATAGTCTGATCGACTAAATGCGGCTGGAAGTAAGTGCCGCCATTGAGCACTGCGCTCAGCGCGGCCCCCATTTGCAGCGGCGTTGCCGTCATGGCTTGACCGAAGGCAGTGTTGGCATAGGTCAGATCGATGCCGGCCCCATTCTCGGCGGGCAAAGGGATATATCCTGTCGCCTCGTAACCCTGCTCGACTCCAGTTGCCTGGCCAAATCGAAAATGTTTAGTCATATAGCCATACCAGGTGTCGCGGGCTTTTTGATTAATCTGACCGCCGCCCATTTGCATTAATTCCCAGACTGCGCCAGTGTTCAGCGACAAATTCAGTATATCGGCAATAGTCCGCGTGCCTGCCCCACCGTCCTCTTCAATATTCGTAATTTTAAAGTTGTCTACTTTCCAAACGGATGGGTCATAGTAGCTCGTGTTTGGCGCGATTACACCCTGGTCAAGCGCGGCGGCCGTCGTCAACGATTTCATTATTGAACCGACCTCGATTGGCGTAGCCACAGCCGCATTCTGGAAAATATCAGCGTTGTCGACGTCGTAGTACCGACCGGGATCATAGGTTGGAGCATTCGCCATAGCTTTGATCGCGCCGTTAGTTGGATCGATGATGAGCGCACTGCCACTCAGAGCTTTCGAATCTTTAACACCTTTCTGGAGAATGGTTTCGAGCTGCTGTTGCATCGCGAGATCAATTGTCAGGACTTCGTCTTGACCGTTTTGTGGTGCGGTTTGGGTATTGTTCCTGCTCGCCGCCAATGGCACGCCACTCGCGTCGGTAATCGCCCTTAGTTGGCCCGGCTTACCCTTCAGCGGGCCGTTCAAGGCCTGCTCAATACCGTATTGGCCACCGCCGCTGTCATCAACGAAACCGAGTAACTGGGCTGCGAGAGAACCCTGTGGATAGGTTCGGTAGTCCTGGGCAATCGTACCGACACCAGGAAATTTTAAGGCCAGGATCCGTTGGCTCTGTTGCTCACTAATCTTTTTGGCCAGCACGACGTAGCGAGTTTTTTTGGCCTTCAGCAGAGTTGCATAGTCGGTTTTATTGCCGAGAATCGGCCCGAGCTTTTGGGCCACCCCGTCGGGGTTCTTAATGTAGACTGGATCGGCGTAGACCGTATAAAGCTTTTGGTTAAGCACAATTGGCAATACCAGATCGCCGTCATGAGCTTTGATAATTCCCCGCCGGGCTGGGATTTCATACTGTTTGAGTTGATCACTCAGGGCGGCATTCTTGTAGTGATCGTAGCGAATGATCTGTACGTAAAAAAGCCGCACGCCAAAGATAACAATAATCGCCATAATAAGCGAGTACCACAGGCGCATGCGCCTAACCGCCGGCGCGGCATGTGAGGGCTTGGACGGAACCATTAGTTGTATTATACCTTAGTTCTGAACCGTATCTGTCGGGGCGATTGATACAAGGGTCTTAGCGACAGCACTACTTTGAACACGGTGTAACGATTGCAAGCGCGCTGAAGCCACTTCTAGATCGTCGTGTTCGGCCCGTAACTGCGTTTGCTGCTGCTGCAAATTATTGATTTGATAGCCGTAGGCATTCGTTTTCGTAACTTGCGTCAAATACAACAATCCCAGCAAGCAAGCCAACACGATCAACACAATCGCGTTAGAGACCGGCCCGAGCGTTCGTTCCGTCGCCCGAAAGCTAATTGAATTTTGATTCCGACCAGAATAGCGGGTGCGATTCATGGCCAGACTACTTGAATATGTCATAAGTAATAATTTTTGCTGTTTATGTTTATTTTTTGGTTCCTACCCTGCCACCTTATGGCGACAGGGTAGAATTTTTTGTCGGCGGACGTTGCGGAAGTAGTTAAACTACTTTTACGACAACTTTGTACGCGCGGGAGCTGCTTTTGACCTGAATTGGCATGTAGGACCCTTTTCTTTTTTTATTTTTTCGCTGCGGCCCGTAATTTTGCACTGCGGGCTCGCGGATTGGAAACTAATTCGGAGGGGCTGGCGGTAGCTGGACGCTTGGTCAGTAGCAGTAAATCTGCATCATAGCGTTCCCCACTGGCCTCACTAAGTACCTGCTTGACGATGCGGTCTTCCAGACTGTGAAAGCTAATGATCACAATCCTGCCACCGGGCTTCAGCAGACTCAACCATAGCGGAATGCTACGCTCGAGCAAGCCTAACTCATCATTGACAGCAATTCGCAGCGCCTGGAAGGTTCTGGTCGCCGGATGAACCCGACTGTACCCTGGCCAAGCTTGCGCAACCACTGCTGCAAGTTCGCTCGTCGTGCGATGCGGTCGATTATCTATAATCAACTGGGCAATCGCCCGAGCTTTCGGTTCTTCGCCGTAACGTTTCAATATGTCGATCAACTCCTTGGCACTCCAGCTGTTGACGATGGTCTCGGCAGTGAGTGATTGGCGCTGATCCATGCGCATATCGAGCGGTCCGGTTATGCTGAACGCGAATCCGCGTTCGGCGACGTTAAGGTGCGGTGACGATACACCAAGATCGGCCAAAATAAGATCAAACTGCTGACCTTCTGCCGCTAGCTCGTCGCTCGCGCTCAAAAAGTCTTGCCAGCGCAAAGTAACACCCCGTCCACCCAACTGCTGCTCGAGTTCGCGGATCGCATTGGCGTCGCGGTCGATCAGTACACTGGTTTTTGGGCTACTCGTCTTTGCTAATATCGCTGTAGCGTGTCCGCCGTATCCGGCCGTCAGATCGAGGAGACTATCCCCGGGCTGCGGATTTAAATACTGCATGACTTGCTCGAGCAATACTGGCAGGTGCTGATTGTTAGTATTTTGGTTTTTGTTTTGGTGCATGATTCTTGTTTTTTGTTTTGGTTACAAGGTCACCTAATCGGCAATCAACTGTTTGTTTTTTTATAGTTTTTGTTTTTGGGTGACGTCCCTTTGCATGTATGTAAAGAAGGTATTGTGAGATTTAAAAAATCTTCGAACTTCTTACTGCGCCGGGACATCTAAGTTTTTGAGAGACTTATGTGTGAGGTGGAGTTTTGGGAGGTGTTTTAAAAATGTACTAGGGTTTTTAGCGTGGTGCCCCAAGGTGCCACGTGTTGATTGCCGAATAGCTAACATCGTAACTTTGTCCCCTTTCAGGGTTGGTTGCGTATCTGCATTCACTGCTTGCGAACGAGTGAAGCGGATTGGTTAGTTGTACGGTTAAATTTTTAAGGTACAGCAGCTCTTTAATTGGCTAGGTTAGCGGCGATGATTCGCCAGTACCGGCCAACACCGACGGCGACAACGTCACGGTCGATTCCCGCATAGTCCAGCAAATGCTGTTCTAGGGTAACTCGGCCTTGCTTGTCATCGAGCTTGCCATCGACCTTGCCCATGCGAAACTGCACGTTCAGATCGGCGATGCGCTCATCTAGGATGTCGCCTTCGAGCCGAGGCTCGACCAGGTTATCCCACACGTCTAACGGATAGAGGTGCAGATATTTACCAAATCCACGAGTCACTACTACCCCGCTGGCAAACTTATCACGAAGCTCGGTCGGTATGGTTAACCGCCGCTTATCGTCAAGCTTACGTTCGAAGTAGTCTACCGTGGCCATTGGTACCCTTTAAGTTGCTAGTGGTTTTTATTTTGTCGGTAAGCTGTTTGGCCTACCCGCGTTACCCACTGACATGAGCATACTACCCACACTCACCCCCCGCAATACACAAATATCTAAATAAGTGGTGTTTCT
>JBBRZI010000009.1:0-26262 GCA_038236865.1 Saccharimonadales bacterium (SeqCode) | reverse complement strand
TATTTACAGAGCCAGCTAGAAGTGATTCAGCCCAAAGTCGTCGTGACTCTCGGGCGACACAGTATGAATTGCTTCTTGCCGGATCTGCAAATCAGCAAAGTCCACGGTGAGCCTCAGCCCATACACTTGAACTTCAAAGACTCAAGTGCCGGCCTGCAGGTAGTCATTATGCCGTTATATCATCCGGCGGCAGCACTGTATAACCCTGGCATGCGCCAAACATTGCTCGACGACTTTGCGCTGATCCCAACCATCACGAATAAAATTTAAGAATTAATTAAGACAATAACCCCAGCGGTTATTACAGGAGAAATATGAATCCAACCAACAATAACAACAACCCAAAACCTACCAACCCCACCCCCGGCAACGACGACAATCGTAATCGGCCACCCAGAAGTGGTGGCAACGCTGGCCAAGCCGGCCAAAGTCGCGGGCAGGGCCGCAGCAACGATTCCTCGATTCGTTCAGGAACCCAACTCAATACCTCGCGCGGCCAAGCCGTGCGCGCCCAAAAGCGCTCACAAATGGACGCCCAACGCATCGCCAACCAGTACCTAACGGCAGACGCTGTCAAGCCGCGCCGCGCCAACGTCATCGACGATACGCCTCGGCTGAAAATCATCGGCCTCGGTGGTATGGACGGCGGTGGTTCCAAAAACATGATCCTCGTTGAGTATTTAAACGACGCCGTGATTCTTGACTGTGGCAACGACCTTGGCGTCGACCTGCCGGGTATCAACTACGGCATCGCCGACACAACCTACCTCGAACAGATCAAAGGTAAACTGCGCGCCTACATCATTACCCATGGTCACCTCGACCACATTGGCGGCTTGCCGCACATTGTGCCGAAGTTCCCAGCTCCAATCTACGGCAGCCGCTTTACGATTGGCCGCGTCGAAGAAATCTTTGAAAACTTTGGCTTGCCGATGCCCGATGGCTTCGAGCTACGCACCGTGACAATGAACGAGAACACCCACGAACGCCTTAAAATTGGCGAGTTCTTCGTCGAACTGGTGCGCATTACGCACTCGATTCCTGGTTCGACCTGTATCGTCCTCGATACGCCTGTCGGCCGCATCATTAACACCGGTGACTTCCGTCTCGACCCCAACCCACTCGACCACGAGCGCAGTGATATCGAACGCTTGACCGAACTCGGTCGTGAGGGTGTCTTGGCACTGCTGAGCGAAAGCACCACCACCGAACGTCTCGGCCGCACGCCGAGCGAGAGCACGATCGAGCAAAGCTTCATCGACATCATGAACAATGCCCCCGGCCGGATCTTTGTCGGCTTGTTCTCGACCAACATGAACCGGGTACAGATGATCATTAACGCCGCCGTCCAAAGCCACAAGAAAGTCGCTATGGACGGTCGCAGCATGGTCAGCACGCTCGAAATGGCCGTTCGCCACGGCTTCGTGCGCATACCGAAAGGTACCTTTGTGCCAATCGGTTCGGCCGGCACCATGAAAGACACCGATCTCGTTGTCGTCTGTACCGGTTCCCAAGGTGAGCCGAGCAGCGCCCTGCAGCGCATGAGTAACGGCGAGCACCGCCACGTTAAACTCAAAGAGCAGGATACCGTCGTACTGTCGAGTAACCCAATCCCGTACTCCGGCAATGATGCCCACATTCGTTCGATGGTCGATGATCTGATGCGCAAGGGCGTGCACGTCTTCCGCCACGAAACCCGCGAACTCGATGGTGCCGGACCACTGCACGTGTCTGGCCACGCCAGCCGCGATGAGTACGCCGACATGATTAAAATGACCCAGCCAAAGTTCTTCGTTCCCATCTACGGTGACTTTACTGCCAAGAAATATCACCTCGAACTGGCCGTTGAGCAGGGCATACCCCGCGCCAACACGCTGAGTGTCGATAACGGCGAAATCATCGCCCTGACGCCCGACAAGATGGAAGTGATCGGTGAAGTCCCCCACGGTACCGTCCTGGTCGACCAAACCGGCGCCGTCGTCAACAATGTCGTTGTCAAAGATCGTGTGCTGATGAGCGAAGAGGGCTTAGTCTCGATCGTACTGACGATCGACAAAAAGACCGGCAACTTGCTGACCAGCCCCGACATTATTTCGCGCGGCTTCATCTATATGCGCGACAACGAAGAGATCATGAATGGCCTGCGCCAAGAACTCAAGCGGGCTGTCCAGCAGCGCTTCAAACGCGTCGACCTCGACCGCTTTAAGGTCGAGCTCAAAGACCATGTCACCCACTACTTGTTCGAGCAAACCCAGCGCAGCCCAATTGTTATCCCGGTCATTAATGTGATCGGCGGTAACGGCGGCGGTAACAACGGTGGTGGTGGCAGCGCCACTCGAACCGATGCCCGCCCCGGTGCTCACGCCACCCCAGTCCCGCAGGAAAAACCCAAGACTCCCGAAGAGATCGCCGCCGACCAGCAAAAGCGTTTCCAGGAAATGCGCGCTCGTTTGCTCACCCAAGACGCCCGCCTCGACTGAGCCAGCCAGGGAAGCATTAGCAGATTGACAGAACTTGCACATATTGTTATAATAGTGATATGTCTGAAATACCCCAGCAGTCACCACCCAATGAACCCGTTCACCTCGAGCAAGCGATGACTGAGCTCGTTGCGGCCCTACGCACCAAATCACCCGAAGAGGTCGTCGCTTTAATAGAAGATCGCGTAAATCAGAGCGAAATGATTGATGCGGCGAACGCTCGTCAAGCCGCCCGTGAAAATTGGCGGGGGCTTAAAGCCCTGGAGATCAGTGGTGTAACTCTCGACAGACAAGTCGAAGCTGACGCTAGGGCTGAACTGGAGGCTGCCGAAACTACATATGTAGAACTACACCCGCCAGCAGTACCACCACTTGAGGGTCCTCCAAGCTAGGCCATAAGCAGTTTACAGGGTATAATAAGTAAAACTATGGCAAAGAAGAAAACACAAAAACGAACCAAAAAAGCTGAAGTGGCGGTCGTTCCCGAGCGTTCGCCATTCTTGGCGTATAGCGGTGCAATTATTTTAATGCTCCTGGCGGTCTTTCTGCTGCTTGGCGGCTTCGGTACGGGTGGTAGTTTGCCGCTCGGGCTGTTCCACGGCGCCTATTGGGCCTTGGGCTACGCCGGCTATTTAGTGCCGTTGGCGCTGACATTTTGGGGAGTGTATAAATTTACGGCCGAAGACCGGCGGATCCCGCTCGGCAAACTGTCGAGTATGCTCGGTGTCTTATTGTTTGCGGCGGGTTGGTTCCAAGTGGCCTTCTCCCATAAAGACCTAGCGGGGAACTGGTTGGGCGGCCACGGTGGACAGATTGGCCAGCTACTCGGCGGCAACGTGCTCGGAGCGCTCGATAAGCTGCCGGCTGGCTTGCTGTTTGCTGTTGCCACCATGCTGTGCGCGTTTGCCGCCTTTGGTATTTCGCCGCGTATCCTGATGAATGTCGCTAAGCTGTTTGAACGGCCTGCCCAAGACGACACGGAAGAGTCTTTGGCGGCACTGAAGGCCAAAGCCCAAAAAACCGGCTTTCAAATGCACGAGGGTGTCCCGGTTGAGCACCACGGCTCAACCCCCGAGGCTAAGCCCGAACCTACCAAGCTGACTTCCCTAAAAAACACCGCCCAGAAGCTGACAATCAATGAGAACCACGATGCCTTGACGCTAGCCAGCGACCCGAACTGGCAGTTCCCGGCCTTGTCTTTATTAAGTCAAAAACAAGATAAAGCCGACGCCGGTGATGTTAACGCCAACGCCCAGGCGATTCACGACACCTTTGCGAACTTTAATATCGAAGTTGAAATGGAAGGCGCCAACATCGGCCCGCGCGTCACCCAGTACACTATGAAGCCACCAACTGGGGTCAAATTGACCAAGATCACCGCGCTCGAGAATAATTTGGCGCTCGATTTAGCCGCCCACTCAATTCGGATGGAAGCGCCCATCCCCGGTAAGCGGGCCGTTGGTATCGAAGTACCAAATATCAAAGCCGCCACCGTACGGGTCAGCTCGTTGCTGGCGACGCGGGAATGGAATGACTTGATCGACAGCCCGCTCGGCTTTGTGATTGGTAAGGACATCGCCGGCAATGCCGTCGTCGCCGACCTTACCAAGATGCCACACTTGCTGGTGGCCGGTCAGACTGGCTCCGGTAAGTCGGTGATGATCAACACGCTACTGACAAGCTTGCTCTATCACAATTCGCCGTCTGATTTGAAGCTGATTTTAGTTGATCCGAAGCAGGTCGAAATGGCACCCTATCACGACATACCGCACTTGCTGACGCCGGTTATTAATGAGCCCGAGAAGTGTATTAGCGCTCTCAAATGGGCAGTGGCCGAAATGGAGCGCCGTCTGCGGGCGATGTCGGAAGTCGGCAAGCGTAACATCGCCGAATATAATAACCTCAAAAAAGAAGAGGGCATGCCCTACATCGTTATCGTCATCGATGAGCTGGCTGACCTGATGATGATGGCCGCCCGCGATGTCGAAGCCTTGATCGTCCGCCTTGCCCAGAAAGCGCGTGCGGTCGGTATCCACCTGGTGCTCGCCACCCAGCGCCCGAGCGTCGATGTCATTACCGGCCTGATCAAAGCCAATGTGCCGGCACGCGTCGCTTTCACCGTCGCTAGCCAGATCGACTCCCGCACTATTATCGACCAAATGGGCGCCGAAAAATTGCTCGGCCGGGGCGACATGCTGCTTTTGACCAGCGATATGCATAAACCAAAGCGTGTCCAGGCCGCTCTGATTGAAGACGCTGAGACCGGTCGAGTGACCGATTTCTTGCGCATGCAGCGCCCACCGGCTTACGACGACGAAGTCGTCAGCCAACCGGTCCAGTTGAACGGTAAGGGTGGCATCGTGGCTGATTACGGTGCTACTGACGCCGATGACGATATGTGGCGCGACGCCGTCAACGTCGTTATCGAAAATCACAAGGCCAGCACCAGCCTACTGCAGCGCCGGCTGCGCATTGGCTACGGCCGGGCCGCCCGCTTGATCGAAAACATGGAAGAGCAGGGGATCATCGGCGCGGCTGATGGCTCCCGCCCACGGGAAGTCCTGGTCAACTCCATAGACGAAGTCTTTAACGCCAGCGCGCCAGGCGCAGCCGGGCCGCTCGAAGATGATGAGTTCGCCGACAAGTAGTGTCATAGAACCCAGTGCATAGCTCTTCCTAAGTACAAGCCACCTTGTGGCACCGGCCAACAGTTTTGTTCGTCAGTGTACCCACCGGTACGCTTCCTCACAAGCACTATTGTCTGGTACTCACTAAGGCAGCTTTCACAATTTGGAAAGAGCTATGCAATGGGTTCGACTTCTAATTTATAAAAACTCCTTGCTAATTAAGCCGGGAGTTTTTATTATGAGGCTAGAACAAACATAAGGGGAATGATGTGATGAGCAGTGCGGTCCAGCCAGCGGGGATGTGTATCAGCCCTTCGCGTTGCCAGCTCGCCCAGTCCGCGACCCAAAAAAACTCCTGTCACAACGACAGGAGTTTTTATATGGGGAGTAAATATGGCGGCTGAAATGATTACACCGGTGGACGAATTGACCGGAATGCCGCTTTCGGTTGCGCCACCACTTTATGACCTGTCGCGCCATAACCCAGATATTGCCAACTGGCACCACCTCTATCACGCCAGCACCGCGCCTGAGTTGCAGACTTTGGGCGGTACGGCTCTGCGCAATTCTCGGGTACAACTGCTACCGGTACGGCAACACAATACCGGCACACATAATTATCACACCTATTATGTTGGGCCGCCACTGCCAGCCGCGAACGATGAGAGGAACCAAATCAGGCTCTGTATCCTCGGCTGCGCCGGTTATTTACCGGAAAAAGTAATCGATCTGAGCGAGGAAACGCCGGCGGTGCGCTTGATGACAGGCGACGAGCGCGACTTTTTCCGCCGGGCCCCTATACCAGAAAAGGTTACGGTCTCTGAAATGAAACGATATCTAGTGCTGCACGAAACAGCGAGCGGCGGACATCTGACCAAAAAAGAAGTAAAACGTTTAACAGGTGAGGGCAAGGCAAAATTTAGGGAGCGTAACGCAACACACGCCATTCTTTCGGACAATAATTTTCGCTACGCCTATGAACCGATTCGTGATTTCTTTAAAGACTATGCATTGCGGCAGCCTGTCGACCATCTTCCCATCGCTTTAATCGATGAGTTCCTCCACACCGAAAAAGTTGAGCGAAGACAATTTCTGGGCCATCTGTTGCTTGCCAAAAAGGCCGAAGTCGCGACCGAAAGTTTCGAAGTGCAATATCGCCAAGCCCACCGAACTGGCCTCCTCCATCCCTTGATGCCAGCCATGCCGCAAAACCTGTTGAAGCACAAACTGGGCAACCGGGCGTACCAGGAGGAAAAGATATTCCCGGAACTAGCCGAGCGTCTGCTAGTAGCGGCTTGACTAACAGAGGTGGATAGCGTATAGTAAGGCTACTATCAACTTCAGTTTGCGGCCAACTATAGTGCACGCAAGCTTTAACCGAAGGAAGGATTACGCATGAATCAATACGAAATTGCGGTATTGTATCACCCCGACCTCGAAGTCGACCTCAGTAAGGCCGAAGATCGAGTCACTAAAATCGTCACCGATAACGGCGGGGAAATCACCGCCACTGATAACTGGGGTAAGCGCAAGCTCAACTATGTTATTAAGGGTAACGAGCACGCCGTCTATGTCTTTTACACGGTCAATTTGCCCGGCGAAGGTGTTGCGAAGGTTGAAAGTACACTCAACATCACCGACGAAGTCATTCGTTTCTTGATCACTCGCCCCGACCTTAAGGCGATTGCTAAGGCGGAGGCTGCCAAAGCTCTCAAAGTCGAGCAAGCCTCGCGGCGCGGTGATCGTGGCGACGACGACAAAGACGACGCCGAAGAATAGTTAACTATTCGTGAAGTCCAGTAGTATTTGATCGGGCTCACGCTTGACGCTGACTAAATGAAAAGCTAGGCTACATATATTAACAAAAGACATAGGTCTTATAAGGAGGAATCAATCATGGCACGAAGTCTCAACCAAGTAACACTCATGGGCAACCTAACCCGCGATCCAGAACTACGGCAAACACCGACTGGTCAGAACGTCACCAGCTTTAGCTTAGCGCTGAACCGCAGCTACAAGGATGCGAGCGGTGAATGGAAAGAAGTGACTGACTACATCGATATTGTCGCCTGGGGGCCGCTGGCTGAGCGCGTTAGCCAATATTTGAGCAAAGGTCGCCGCTGCCTCGTTCAGGGCCGCCTACAGTCTCGTAGTTGGGAGCAGGAGGGTCAGAAGCGGAGCAAGGTGGAAGTCCTCGCCAACGACGTGACCTTCCTCGATGGTCGCCACGACGGCGCTGAAGCTACGGACGACAGTGAAACGGCTGCTCCCAGCAAACCGCCAGCTCAACCAACCAAGAAAAAAGATGATGTTGTCATCGAAGATATCGGTGATCAACCCATCAACCTCGACGATATCCCATTTTAACGATAATTCAGTAAGAAAGGATTACTCCCATGGCAAAGATTTTTAAACACCGAACCGATGTAGCCTATTTTGACTACAAAGATTTCAAAACACTCCAGCGCTACGTCAACATGTACGGCCAGATCGAGTCGCGCAAAAAAACTGGCCTGACCGAGAGCCAACAACGCCGTCTGAGCACTGCTATTAAGCGGGCCCGTCACTTGGCACTACTGCCATTCGTTGCTAGCAACTAGAGCACCATTACACCGATATAAGGAGGCAGCCTATGGCGCTATCAATAACTGAGCTTAAAAAAGGCACGCTTTTCCAATGGGAAGGCGAACCGTTTCGCGTGGTTGATTACAATCAAAAAGTGATGGGCCGGGGCGGTTCAATCGTCAATGTTCGCATCAAAAGTTTACTCGACGGCAAAGTCCTCGAAAAAACCTTCAAAGGCAATGAACAACTTGATCGGGCTGATGTCACGAACCAAACCGTCCAGTACCTGTATAACGACGGTAGCATTTTCTTCTTTATGAACGAAGACTCTTTCGAGCAATTCGAAGTTCCGGCCGATCTTGTCGGTGATGGTGCCGGCTATATTAAGGACGGCGACCTGGTGCAACTGCAGTTCTTTAACGGCCACGCCATCAATGTGGAGTTTCCGAAGAACGTGCCGTTACGGGTCACCTACACCGAAGACGTCGTTAAGGGCGACACCAGCTCGTCAATTACCAAAGAGGCGACGCTCGAAACAGGTATTACCGCTCGGGTGCCGGCGTTTGTGAAAGTTGGCGATTTAATCTCGATCGATACCGCCACCGGCGCTTACCGCGAGCGCGTTAAGGAGTAGCTATGGCTGACGCCGAACGATTTATGGTGGTTGCATTCACGCAGCAGTGGCCCGAGGGCCAGCCACTAGCAAGCTGGCCGCAGCATATGACGGTAACACCTTGGATGACCGGCGACAGGCTTGCAACCATTGGAGCTATCACGGACATTGCAGCCGAAATTGAGCCGTTAGAGGTCAGGATTGCCAGCATTGAACAGTTTGGTGATACCCATGGGACGCTTGGCCCCAGAGATTTATTGGTAGGATTGCATAAGTCCGTGGTTAGCCGCATAGGGGAGGCGGCCTCGCTTGATGATGAAGCGTACACAGGCGATACATATTCGCCTCATATGACCACAAAACCTACCCAGCCCGGGCACGAACTCGGCGAGCAGCTGGTTTTGCCAACCCTATCGGTCATTGGTAAGATTACTGACCAGAAAATTATTCATAAAAACATTCCGTTGCATGGGAAAAGACAGTCTTGAAGCAAAGATTAGATCAGGCTCTAGTGGCCCGGGGCTTAGTGAGGAGCCGTTCCCAAGCCGAAAGTTATGTGAAGCTCGGTAAGGTGCAAGTGCAAGGCCGGGCAGTCACGAAGCCCGGTTTTATGGTCGGCGATGAAGCCGGTATTACGATTAGCGTCGATGAGCAATACGTTAGTCGGGCGGCTTTGAAGTTGGCGAGTGTGGCGGAGATTCTCAAGCTCAATTTTAAACATAAAGTTGTGCTCGACGTCGGCAGCAGCACCGGCGGCTTTACGGATTACGCCCTCCGGCACGGTGCGAACTACGTTATTGCCGTAGAGGTGGGGACGGACCAACTGCACCCGAGCCTGCACGGGCACCCCCAGATTGAGTTACACGAACAGACCGATATTCGGGCGGTCAACCAACTCAGCCGGCCGGCCGATATTGTCGTTGCCGACGTTTCGTTTATTTCGCTGCGTGAGCTCTTGCCGCACATCGTGAAACTCGTGACGCCCCAGACACAGATTGTCGTAATGGTTAAGCCGCAGTTTGAGGCCGAGCAAAGTTCGCTCAAGCACAAAGGGGTTATCAAAAACGACGCGATGCGTCGAGATATTCTCAAAAGTTTTGAAGTGTGGGCCCGCGATTACTTTATGATAATCGATAAGGCCGACTCGGCGGTCGCCGGGGCTAAGGGCAACCGCGAACGGTTCTACTTGCTCAAACCAGTCAGCTAGCCGAGCGGTAACTCTTCGGAAAGCACTAGTAGAATGGTAAACTGCAGACATGTATTTTGCTTCTCGCTTGCAGGCTGGTCGTATGCTGGCGAGTCGCCTAGCACCTAAGTATCGGTATGAAAACTGTACGGTTGTAGCCCTCAATGACGGCGGGGTTATGGTCGGGGCGCAAATTGCCGCCGAGCTACACTGTGTCATAACCATGCTGTTGGTTGAAGCTATTAACCTACCGCGCGAAACGGAAGCCATCGGTGGAATTTTGCAAGATGGCAGGTTTGTCTACAACCAGGCGTTGTCTCAAGGTGAGATCGATGAAATGGCTGGCGAGTATTTTCGGTTCATCGAACAGGAAAAATTTCAAAAATTGCACCACCTAAATGAGCTAATCGGTGGCACCGGGCTTATCAACCGCCAGCTACTGCGCGGGCATAATATTATTTTAGTGTCCGATGGCTATAAATCCAGTTTTGAGCTCGAAATGGCCCTCGAATTTTTGAAGCCGATTAAGTATGAACGCTTAATCATCGCGGCCCCGCTGGCGAGCGTTCAGGCTATCGACCGTATGCACATCGGGGCCGACGAAATCTGCTGCCTCAGTGTCGTCGAAAATTATATGGATACCGACCATTACTACGACAAGCACGATGTCCCCGACCACGCCACGGTCATCAAAACCATTGAAAACATTATTCTTAACTGGAAGTAGTTATCTCGAACTAATTATTCGAGATAATGCCTGATGGCGTCGATGTCTCTGAGTACGATTAATGATTGTTTATTCGTAAGCAGTCCCTTACGCTCGAGGGCCGATAGCTCCCGGCTGGTTGTCTCGCGTGTGGCGTTGACCGAACTCGCGATATCTTGATGTCGGAGCGGAGCCACTATCAGGATGCCCTCGGCGGTCTCCTGTCCAAACCGATCGGCCATTGTCAGCAGGAACGAGAGCAAGCGTTCCCGAACGGTCCGGTACTCTAAGTTAAAAATCCGCTCGCTGTGTAGCCGGTACATTTCTATTGTCATGTCGAGCAGGGGAGCGAGCGCGTCAGGTTTTTGCACGAGGTGGTTCAGGAAGGTAGCTCGGCTGATTTTCCAGACAATAGTTGGCGCGAGTGCTTGATATATAATCTGACGCTCCTCGCCAGTAATCGCCCATATCAGCGGGAAGAACTCATCCCGTTTGCGGATAATAAGTAGGCTTTCCTCGTGATACTTCGTCATTGTGTAGGCTTTGACTAGGCCTTCGGAGATGTAAAAAATGCCTGACGGTACTTCGCCCGGCCGAATAATAAGATCACCTTTTCGATACGTTTGCTTAACGCCTCGAGTTCGGAACGTCTCGACGAGCTCGGCCATTTGTCTAAAGGTAGCCAACATGATTAGATTATGCGGATAAACTGTGGAAAAGTCCAGTTATTTCTACATCAGTATTCACTGTTTTAACGTATGAAGCCGGGCCAGTAGTAACGATTTCCTGCCAGAACCGTAATTATTCTCACAACTGAATTAAAAAAAGGGGCCTACAATGAGGTAGTTAGCAGGAGAAAAAGCCATGGTGAGCCTAAAATCCGTCGAGCAGCAATTAAAGGGTATTCACTTTAATCAGCGGGCTTGGGGCAGGACGGAGCTTTCGGAACTGCCAAGTATTCTCATGCCGGACGAAGAAATATTTGAGTGCGTGAATGGCTACTACGAAGGTGGATTCGCACTGTTATGTGCGACGAATATCCGCCTGCTGTTGATAGATAAAAAGCCCCTAAGATACCTGACGGTTGAAGACGTCCGTTTCGAGATGATCAACCAGATTGACTACAGCCACCGCTTATTGGGTGCCCATATTACAGTCAGCACCGGCATCAAAAGCCTGCGCTTTACGAGCTATAACCAACAGCGCCTCCGCAAACTCATCAATCATATTCAAAACCGCATGGCCGAGGTCAAGCAGGAGGTAATGAATCAAGGGCAAACGCAACAGCAGCACCTCGAGAAAATTAACGAACAGTTACAGGCATATCTGTTGGCCCAACACGAGCATCAAGAGGAGTTACGCCGCCAGTTAAAAGAGGCTAAAGCTGCTGCCAGTACTTCCGTACAGCAGTCTGTCATCCCGGCACGACCAATCCCGCCCAGCCCGGAAATATCTGATTATCTATTCTCGAAAAGTTTGCTCAAATCCTATGGCTTGCAGAAAGGCCCGACTTTGACAGAAGTGGACGAGCCAATTTACGGAGCTTCCACCAATACAATCGGGCCAGACACGGTGGAACAACAGCTGTCACTTCCCAAACCCAATCTAGATCCGAGGGCTAACGATAGAGACCTAGCCGAACTGTACCAGGCGGGTCGCGATGAAATATTTAAGAAGTACCAAGTGTTCGCTACGGCTGCTAAAACCACCCAACAATCCGTATCGAATCGCTTACCAACTAGTCTGGGCTCTCTGGGCATAGAAATTAACCCATTCCGAATTGCCTATTCTAAATTGCCAATGGTGCTACGAAATCGCAAGTATGCTCAGCGTCAGAGTGTGGTGCGGCGCTCAGTTATTTCTCCGAGCGGGTCGGCGGGGCCAGGGCTGCCCATGAATGGCGTTCACTAGCGCGGTCAACTATTTAGAAACGTTAAACCTAAATTCGACGACGTCATCGGGTTGCATAACGTAGGTTTTGCCTTCGGTGCGGACCTTGCCGCTACTGCGGGCGGCCGCGAGAGAGCCAGTCGCGAGGAGATCGGTATAGTCGACGATTTCGGCGGCGATAAAGCCGCGCTCAAAGTCACCATGGATGACTCCGGCCGCTTGGGGGGCGGTGGCGCCAACCGGGATCGTCCAGGCACGGACTTCGGGTGCGCCGGCCGTCAAGTAGCTCTGCAGGCCGAGAGTTTTGTAAGCCGCGTGAATAAGTTGAACCAGGCCGGATTCTGACTGCCCATAGCTCTCTAATAGCTCAGCCGCGTCGGCTGGGTCGAGGTCCTTAAGCTCGCTCTCGAGCTTGGCACAGACAAACAGTGATTGGGCCGGTGCGACCAATTCACGGAGCTGCGCCTGGTGCGCGTTGTCGCCCAGGCCGGCTTCGTCGAGGTTGAATAAATAAATAACGGGCTTGGCGGTCAGTAGTTGCAAATCGGCAATGTGCGTGGCGTCGATATCGGTCTGGCTCCACAGGGGAGTACCGGCGTCTAACAGATCATGGACGCGTTGGAGTGTATCGGCATTGGGTTTGAGTTTGGGATTGATGCGGGCTTCTTTTTCGAGCCGAGGTAGCCGTTTTTGGACGGTTTGCAGATCGGCTAGAACTAACTCGGTGTTAATGACGTCAATATCTTTACGCGGGTCGGGCTGCTCGTCGACGTGTATCACATTTGTGTCTTTGAATGCCCGAACAACTTGCACGATGGCGTTGCAGGTGCGGATGTGGGCTAAAAACTGGTTGCCGAGGCCTTCGCCTTGGCTGGCGCCCGCTACCAGCCCGGCAATATCGACGAACGTCGTCGTGGCCGGTACGATTTTGTTGGTATGGTAGAGCTCGCCCAGCTGGCCCAAACGGGGGTCGGGCACGGGCACGATGCCGGTATTGGGTTCGATGGTCGCAAACGGATAGTTGGCCGCCAGAATATTGCTGCCAGTCAGGGCGTTAAACAGGGTGGATTTGCCAACATTAGGCAAGCCGACGATACCTATGCTCAGCATACAAACCAACCTTTCATTTTCATCCGTTAATCTTACCATAGAACAAATAGGTTTTGAGGAAACTATATACTTGCAAAATAACAAAACTTATGCTAATATATTATATGTTAAGTATTAAAATAAAAATATGTCAGAAAACATTCCTAACCAACTCAATGATGCAGCAACACTGCGTAGCTTAATGCCAAATCTAGCTGAGCAGCAACGTGTTGAAAACTCTGTAGTTCATGCCGAGAATAGGGGTGATGAACAGGTAAGATCTAATAGTGAACGTCGGATCGGAGCACATCTGGCACGATTGACGAAGCTTTTGCAACACGAGGGCGTAGAGACAAGGGTTTGGGATAGCGCAGTCGAGGAACTCGTTATCAAGCCTCAAGACGTATCTGATGGGTATTGGGTGCAGCAAAAACAAATAGCTCGAGATAATGGGCTAGGTGACATGTATTTAGGGAATCGTGAAAAGGATGAACTGATTGGTCAACTTCAAGAATCGCAAAGAACTGCCTTGGAGTCTTGGCGTGATTACCTAGAAGCAACAGGCGACCAGTACCCAGTTTGGTTTAAGCTCTATGCCTGGGATGGTATGTCTCATTTAGGCACCTTTGATAAGCAAAAGGGGAACTATAGCAAGCGTTCTAGCGGAACGGTTGCCCCTTATCCACAGTTAAACCCAGCAGCACTCTGTAAGGTTTTTGAAGCAGTAAAAGATCAAGGTGGAGATGATCAAAATGTCGCTAAACTAGTCAAGAATGGTAACTTCAATAAGTTATATAGCCACATGCTTCTCGACCAAAAAGCTGTAATCTCAACTCCTGAGAAACCAGAAGATGTCCGTGGTGAGTGGAAAGAGTATTCGAGTGACGACATTCAAGCAATAACAGAAGCCGCAGAAGGTACGCCTTGGTGTATTGCTGGGCGCCCAATGGCCGAATCATACACACGCAATGGTGGGAAATTCTTGTTATTCCATTTGCAAGATCCAGAGACTGGCAAAGTCAGCCCAACAGCGGCTGCCTCTGTCCGTTTGGACGAGCATGGCCAAGTAGTTGAGTTGTCAGGTCTTAAGGGTGGGGCTAGTCAGTATGTGGAAGATGCTCTTGTTCCAACAGTTCAAGAAAAAGTTAAGCAGCTTCCTGGTGGTGAAAAATTTCTTCAGGCTTTTGAGGATAAGCAAATGCTCATACAGATGGACAGAAAATTTCAAAATGATGAACCTTTTAGTCGCGAAGAGCTTTTATTTTTATACGAGACTGAACGTCCTATTAGATACATAGATACCTACGCAAAAGATCCGCGGGTAGAACAGTTTAAAAGAGACAGGGCTAAGAACTTACAGCAGCTTGCAGAAACAGAAGGAATTGACGTAAAAGAAGCAGAGTTGATGGTAACATCTGCTTCTGAGCTAGAGACTAATCTGGGTCGGTTTTTAAGACAGGGTTACGATTCAAGTATTATTGCCAACAAGCTACATCCTGAAGCAAGATTTGAACACATTGATCAACTCATGGAAGCTGGTGCGCATATAGACTTAAGTGATTTGTATAACCAGTTTGAAACTACGGATCAGCTAAGAGTATTTAGTAAACTTCAGGAGAAGGGCGCAGACCTTGACCCAGATGAGCTTGCTGGAAAATTTAAGCCTTTAGGACAGCTTAGAAATTATCATGCACTTTCACAAATTGGCGCAACTATTACGCCCGATGGAATAGCAAATGCACTTACCGAGAAGGAAAGATTTGATAACTTACGGGATCTTTCTAAGATAGGTGCAAGAGTTGATGTTGATGGCTTAATCAAGGATTTGAAGCCAAGATTAGATACAAATCATCTTGCACTATATCTTAAAGAAGGCGCCAAGCTAGAGACGATTAAAAATATGCTAGAACTTGATTTAAGTTATAGCAACAGAAACCTTGGCGATACTGCAAGACAATTGGTGGTGGCTGGAATATCGGGAGATGAAGCTATGTCTTTCCTTGCGACCGCAAAAAGGCATGGTAGCGGCTCAAATTCAGATGGCGGCTTCAATCGAGAAGATACCAGCCATGATTTCATACGAACGTTGCTAAGTGCTGGTATTGAGCCAGACGCAATACTTCGGAGCGGAGTTTTCGATGCATATCATATCAAGCACGAAATGACTAAGTTGCTGGCAGCGGGTGCCGATACTAACGAAATTATGAATGGGCTGGGTGCATACTATACAGGCGAAAACATCGATGATTTGCTAAAAGCAGGGGCCGAAGTCGGCAACATAGTAGCGAATATGCAGGCTGAGCCTAAATATATACTTGAGCACTTTGAGCGGTTGAATGAGAACGGTGCAAATCTGACTATTGAAGATGTGGTGGCTGCTATGGATCCGAATGATGTCCTGTATAACCTTACAGAAGCAATGAAATTCGGTGCTAACATTGACGTCAATGATCTATTAGATTCCCCCGAAGTAGACAAGGTTTGGGTGCATAAAATTGATGAAATGCTTGCTTTGGGCGCAGATCCGCAGAAAATTGCTAATAAAATATCTCCGAATGAAGTTGGCTATACAGATGGACGCTGGGACCGTTACGGTTACTCAAGCCGGGAAGCGTTCAGTAAGAAGTACCCCGAGATTTATAAGCTTGCCTACGATAGGGTAAGAAGTGAAGTAGTAGCAAAGGCTGCGTAAGCTAACCAATAATCAACTCTTTTTGTAATCTGGCAACCAGCTCGTCAAAGTAGCCACGACCACCTCTATTAGTCGGCGGCATAGTTATTTTTAGTTCAAAAGATAGTTGGGTTATTAAGTTACTATGCCGATAGATAGAGAACTCATTACTCTATAGTATAACAGAGGTCAGTACTTTTCGGGGGCTTAGGCCTAGAACGGGTTGAAATAGTACCAGAAGCGGTGCAGGATCAGACCGGCGAGGATAACGTAGCCGAGGATCAGTATGTCGACGTGGTGGCGTTGCACGAACCCAACACTGGCTTTGAGGCGTCGGGGTGTAGTAATAATATTTTGGCGTAGGTTATGGAGGGTAATGTACCAAAAAGTGGCGATGGTGACGAACCAGACGGCCATACAGTAAGGGCAAAGGGTGCCGATACGATACAGGCTTTCGAAGATGAGCCAGCCCACGAACACGAGACCGAGGCTGGTGCCAGTTTGTAGCAGTAACCATAGCCAACGCTTGAAATTTGCCCCGGCGAGTAAGGCGAGCGCAAGTCCGATTAGGGCCGCAAACCCCGCGATGCCAAGCAGGGAGTTGGCAAAGCCGAATACTCCTGCTTGGTGGGTTGACATCACCGAGCCGCAACTAATGATTGGGTTGATGTTGCAGCCCGGCACGAAGCTAGGATTTTCTAAGACCTTAAATTTATCAAGCGTCAGCACGAACGAGGCGACAAAGCCGACCACACCGCTTGTGAGCAAGAGGAGAGCGAGGGCATTGGCGCGCCAGAATGTGCTGAGCTTGATTTTTGCCATGGTCGAGAGTGTTCCTTTACTTTGTTACTTCTGCTTTGCGAGGTGGCGGACACCAAAGGCGACCAATACGGCCATTACGGCTGCACCGGTAAAGGCAGCGATTGCGGCGTACTGGGCGATTGACCCGAAGGTCCAGTAGGCGTAGCCATCACCGAGGAGGAGGCCGCGCAGTGTTTCACCTTGGAATAGCGTGGCTTTTTGCCCGACTAATTTTGGGTTCGTCGGATCTTTCATGGCGAGAGCGCTGACCTCGGAGTAGGTTAGTCCACCGGCAACTTTTTCGAGGTGCCGACCGATGAAGCCATTGGCGTACGCCTTGGCTTTGGGGCCGTTATCGACGAGCTGTCCAGCGTATTGTTGGAGGTCAGGGAACTCAGCGGGGTCGAGGCCGGGGCTGCCAAGTGGCGGGAAGTAAACTTTTTGGGCGGCCAGCTCGGTGCGTACGCTGGTAAATGCAAAATTACTGGCGTGCCAGGCTAGGCCGCCAACGGCAATCAGGGTAGCTGTCATGGCGACCCCGAGTAGCACAAATACTTTATCGATTGTTTTTCTATCTGATGATTGTCTGGCTGTTTTTGCCATTTCTGTTTTCCTTTACTTACGTAGTATTAGTTATAGCGTAACTCGAGCCGCTTATGCTTGTGTGTGATTCTAGTCACACATAATACCATTGATTCACTGCTTTATCGAGGCTGGCGTATTCGCTCCCAAGCTTTAACGGTGTAAAATTAAATGTGCTCGTGGTGGCCAACGGCCTGTGCAATATTTGAAGTATGAATATTAAACACGTAGTCCTCGTTTCGAGCATATGGCCTAATATTAGAACGATACTGGTTGTATGTATATCAAATACGGCAATACTTTTCTAAGAAAGTAGGAGGAAAAATGACATGGGTTCGATGAATCGCCGACAGCTGTTTGTGCTGGTTGCGACTATTCTCGGAACGGCGGTGGCTTTCTTGGATGGTACGATTGTAAACTTGGCGTTACCAAAAATCGGGGCCGATCTGCACGGTAACTTTGCAGCTTTGCAATGGATCGTTGATGGCTATTTGTTGTCGTTGTCGGCCTTAATACTACTCGGCGGCTCACTCGGTGATATTTTTGGGCGCAAACGGGTCTATTTGGTCGGGCTGATTGGTTTTGGCGTCAGTTCACTGCTGTGCGCGCTAGCGCCGAATGCGGCGGTCCTGATTAGCCTTCGCGTCGTGCAAGGAGTTTTCGGGGCGTTACTGACACCAGGGGCCTTAGCCATTATTAATACCAACTTTCCGAAAGATCTGCGCAGCCAAGCGATTGGTCGGTGGACGTCGTTCGGAAGTGTGGCAATAGTACTCGGGCCACTGGCCGGGGGATTAATCTTGGCGGTTACTTCATGGCGCTGGATATTTTTGATAAACATTCCTATTATTGTGGCTTGTATCGCCTTCGCGTTACCGTCAATCGAAGAGAGCCGGGACGAGCGGCCCCGCCGAGTTGACGTACCTGGCGGCTTACTGGCAGCTTTAGCCCTAGCGGGGATAACCTACGGGTTAATACAGGGACCGACCAGTCAATGGCGGGGCGACGCAGTCGGCGCGTTGTTGGTAGGGATGGTATTGGCTGCTTATTTCGTGCGGATCGAACGAAGCAGCAAAGACCCGATGGTAGAACTAGAGCTCTTTAAGTCACGCAATTTTACGGGGTCAAACTTAATGACATTTGCCATGTACGGCGCTTTGAGCGGCTTCACTTTCGCGCTCGTCATCTACTTGCAAACCAAAATGGGGTATTCGAGTCTCGCGGCCGGTTTCAGTCTGTTGCCGGTGAGCATCTTGATGTTCTTTTTGGCCGGCCGGGTAGGGAATTTGGCCGGCCGATTCGGCCCACGCTTATTTATGACGGCCGGACCGATAACTTCGGCCCTTGGTATCGCTTCACTCTATTTCCTAACACCGGGCAATAGCTATTGGCTGCACATTTTGCCGGGCGCGGTCTTGTTCGGGGTAGGCCTGGTTCTAACGGTGGCCCCGTTGACTATAACGGTCATGAGCTCGGTGGAAGAGGCCAGCTCGGGCATCGCCTCGGGCGTGAATAACGCCGTTGCCCGGGTGGCTGGGCTGCTCGTCATCGCAGTACTGGGGTTATTAGGGACCAATCACGTCTACCAATTCGCCATCGCTGTTTCTGCCGGATTGGGGCTATTGTCGGGCATCCTCTCGTTCGTGGTTATCCGCAACGTCGTTCCGTCCGTAAACAAGTAGAGCCGAGCCACCGGTCTTATGGCGACTGCAGCGTTTTTCACCTCATCAGGGTTACCGCCAAACTGGGAACAGCCGGTGTTGACCTGAAATGAGAGTAGACAAGCGTCAACAGCTTCATAATAGTATTGTATTCTGCTCATTGTTGCTGGTATTATTAACGCAAAGCTTAAGCTTAACCAGTGCTGGGACTATATGATTAAAGAAGACCAAAACTCACCGGAGATACTCGCCAACAAAAATGGGGCATTGCCGGCCAAAACGCCTGTCTTGAGTGGTGAACAAAAAATTGTTACGAGCGAACCGTTTGCTCGCGCCAAGCGGGGGGTTGCCTTGACGCGTCGCTCAGCTGTAGTCCTTAGTTTGGGCGTAATCCTCGTGTTGGCCGTTCTAGCCGGGCTATGGGTTCAGTCCCATGCGAATACTAATACCTCAGAGCAAGCTACTCAAATAACGGAGTCGCGGAATGTACTAGTTACGCGTTCGGCCGCCGACCGGGCTGCTAGTGGTGACTATGTCGGTGCCCAACTCGAGCTTGATAGCGATATTAAACCGACGACCTCCAGTAAAGACAGGGCAATACTATATGAATCCAAAAGCTTGCTGGCCTACAACTCTAAAATGTACCAGGATGGTTTGGATTTTGCTCAAGAAGCTGAACGGTACCAGCCGACTGCTAATGCCGCCTATATGATTGCTATGAATGCTGAAGCTATAGGCAACAAGCAACTTGCGCTCGATAATTATAAAAAGGCTCTCGAACGTACGCCTCAGGTGACGCGCGACAATGCGCCGGATATCGCCGCCACCTATACCCAAAAAATTCAGGAGCTTAGTAAATAGTATGAATATGAAGCGAATCAGTATAGCTAGTGGCGTATTCCTTGTCCTGTTGCTGTTCGCCGGCCCCCATCAAACACCGAAAGCCTTCGCTGATCCGGGTGGTCGAACCGCTGGTCACGGCTATTTTACGAATGCTACTGCACCGTCTTTTGGTAATTCAATAATGGTCGGTGGAATTCCGTCTAGTGCTAGGAGTGAAGCGGGATTTATTAGTTTTATTAAGGATAGGCTCGCCAATGGCAAGACTCGTGAAAAGACGGGCGCGGCCTTTATCATTCAGCTCATGCGCGGTAGTCCCTATGATCATGCGCGGCCGACTTCAGCTGATATTACGGATTGGGAAGCCCGGATTAAGCAGCCTGATATTAGTGTTAGCGTCAGCACGGTTTCATATACTTGGGATGCGGCGTACGATAGTGGCCATGATGACGATTACTTCTATAATGGACCGAACTTGTCGGCCTCGGCTCTGGTGTTCAAGCAAAACGGCACCACCGTCTTCGAGATTCGTCTGGCGTGCGCTAACCCAATCGGCAGTTTGCCGGGAATAACTAAGAACGTACCACTTACGGACTGGAACCTGACCGGAACGACTACCGTTAGTGCTACGACCGCGGAACCAAATGCTACGGTGACGTTCAGGCATACTGTCACGAACTCGGGTCCAAACACGGCGGCCTACGCCTGGGTTATCCAGAGAAATTACGCCGGTGGAGGCTGGGTAAACGCAACTGCTACCGTTAACGCATCAACGGTTAAAAGTGGCAGCAGCCCAAATGCGATTGCCAACACCATTACCATCCCAGCCGGTGCCGCGGTTGGTAGTACCTATTGCCAGCGAGTTTATTTTACCAATGCGACCGGCCCGGCTACCGCAGCGGGCACTAGTGCGGCTAAGTGTGTAACGGTGGTATCGGTGCCGGCTTTGGGCTGTCCGAACCTGCCGGGAGTCAATGCCGCCGCGATTGGTGTTTACAGTTTTCCAACGGCCGAACCCAACGGCTCACCTCCTGGCTCCCCCTCGAACGGCTACACGTATTTCACCCGCCCAGTCATTGGACACGCCCTGGTCAGCGCTCGGGATGCCTACACAGGGATAGGCTTGGGGGTAAACAGCGCCGGCCTGACGGTCGACTTTACGAACGCGGTCAAGGCCTACCCCTACGACTCCCAGCAAGCAAATGTAACCTATACGAATACCTATCAACTGTACTCACATACCTACGTCTATACCTACACCAATATATATAATGCAGTCACAAAGAAATGGGTGCTCACGCATACGGGCGGTTATTGGTCAACGGGAGGCGGCAGTGTATTGGTCTCGGCGCAACACTCCGACGGTCAAACTGGTATGGGCGAATGCTACCGACGCGGCTTCACGGTCACCAGCGTCAGCCCCGGGAACGTTTTTTTGGACAATCCAGAGGATCCTAGCCAGGCTACAGCGGGCGGAGCGAGCGCCACTGTAGCCTTTGATTACAATGGTGGTCCAACCCCCACCGGTGGCATGCGCACGCCGATGAAAATCCAGCTGAGTTACTCGTGGCAATTCGACAACGGCTGTTCTGGCAGTGGGTCATTCACTGTTTTTGGTGGTGGTGGCGCCGGTAGCGCTACGGGACCAATCCCAGCATCGCCGTCCTGCCCAGCCAGTGCACCGCCATTATTGGCCGGCGATCAGGTTTGTATCACCTATAGTGTTTCTCCCGAAACGGGAGAAATGGACAGTAGTGGCGTGCCGATAGGCGGTTCAGGTAGCGTGGATAGCACTCAGGCCTGCTCACAAGCCGTGACCAACATGCCATATGCTCACTTCTTTGGACTCGACGTCTCGGCGGGCGGTAATTTTGCAAACGGTAATGATAAGTGCCTCGGCAGTGCTCCCATTATCGGCGGTATTACGACCTCTTTCCAGGCGGCCGGCCCACCAGCCCGCGGCTCGGCCGTCCAGTTCGGGGCTTTGGCCCTGGGCACGGTCTCTAATTTTGGCAGTGCTAGCTTAAGAACCGGCCTGCCATACGCTCGCGATGGCTTGACGTTCGCGAATACGGGTGTTTTGGGCAATCTTGGGAATACACATTGCGTGCCCGATTACTTGAGCACCAAGCTCCCGGCGACTCCAAAGGTTTTAGCAAACACTCTTAACCTGGGTTCATTTAGTGGCCCGGGCGACCCCGCTATCCCCCAGCAATTGTGGTATGCGGCGGCCGGTGGAACGACCATTGTAGGTAACGGTGCAGGTATAGCTAAAGGCAATCGGCTCGCCATCTACGTTACGGGCGATGCTTACATCTCTAAAGATATCAAATTCAAAGATACGGCTTGGGCCAGCCCGGATGACGTACCGTCGTTTTACGTAATAGTTTCGGGTAATATTTATATCGACCACGACGTCTCCCAGCTAGACGGCGTTTACATTGCTCAGAACGGCACGATCAATACCTGTGTGCCGGGCCTAGGAGCAGCTTACTCATCGGCCACGCTCTTCGATAACTGCAATAACCAACTAATCGTCAACGGTTCATTTATAGCCAGTAAAGTAAACCTATATCGGACGTTCGCTTCGCTTCGAAACTCTCTGGGAGGGGAGAGCCCACTTAACCCTGGCGGGGGAAACTGTAATTTGAATACTCGACTAGGGCAACGCAGCTTGGGCCTCAACGGTGACTACGACTGTGCCGCCGAAGTCTTTAACTTCAGTCCCGAGACATTTTTGAGTAAACCCGCTTTGGGTCCGTCGGCCAACGTGGGCGGCATAAAGTATGATTTCATAACGAGCTTGTCGCCGGTGCTATAACTGCTATACTTAAGGATAAGAATTATGGGTGGGGAACAAACAAAACAGCGTAATCAAAACGGAGTTTGCGGGCAGCAGGCTAGGTCTGAATGTTATTATTTAAGCGATAGTGCTTATGCTACGATTGGACTATTAGTATGAATATTTTCAACAATACGGTATCAGATTTTTTTGGTCTCGACATTGGCACGACGACGATCCGAGTTGTCGAATTACGGAGTAATGGGGCGGTTAAATCGCTGGCCAAATACGCCTATGCCCCAGTCGACACTAAGGTCACGGGCAGCGATGCCAAAGCCGATCAGCAGAAGATTGCCCAAGCTATCAAAAACTTGATTGAGCAGGCTCACATCACCACCAAGAATGTGGCCGTGTCGCTGCCGTCGCAGCGCGTGTTTACAGCCGTTGTCGATATCGACCGACTGTCGGCCGATGAGTTGGCTAAGACCATCAAGTACCAAGCCGACTCCTTGATCCCGACGCCACTGGCCGAATCGAAGATCGACTGGGCCCTGATTGGTGATTCGCCGGTTGATAAATCCAAGGTTGAAATATTGCTGTCGAGTGTCGCCAACCAGTTTATAGAGGCGCGTCTCGAGATGCTCGAATCGATTGGCCTCAACGTGATTGCTTTTGAGCCCGATAATCTAGCGCTCACGCGTTCAATGCTGGCGCCAGACGTCTCGGCACCGCGCATGATCGTGGATATCGGCAGCAAATCAACTGATATCGTCGTGACAATCGACGGGATGCCGCGCTTGACGCGCTCAATTCCAACTGGTTCCGAAGCGATTATTCGTTCAGCGATGCAAAACTTGAACATCGACGAAACTCAGGCCCACCAATTTGTGTTCAAGTTTGGGCTGAGCAAAGAGAAGCTAGAGGGGCAGGTCTTCCAAGCTATCAGCGGTACGATTGAAATATTGACGAGTGAAATTGAAAAATCTATCAAATTCTTCCAGACGCGTTACACCCAGGTTAAGGTTGAAAACCTGATCGTTACCGGTGGCGCCTCGGTGATTCCGGAATTCCCGTTGTTTTTGGCGAACAAGTTTGGCATCAATGTTGAGATCGGTAATGCCTGGCGCAACGTGGCCTTCCCGCGCGACCGTCAGAACGAGCTCATGGCTATTTCTAACCAGTTTGGCGTAGCAGTCGGCCTCGCGGAGCGAAAGTCATGAGCATGATTCAGTTCAACTTGCTACCGGATGTGAAGCAAGAATATTTGAAGGCAAAACGCCTGAAGCGACTGACGGTATCGTTATCATTTCTGTTCGCCAGTGCTTGTCTGATCATAGCGGTACTGTTGTTTTTGGCGGTCGGGGTGGCTCAAAAGAACAATATGAGAGATCTTAACAAAGACATTACAGCTGCGGCGAAGCAAGTTCAAAGCACGCCGGAAATTAACAAAATAATTACGGTACAGAATCAGCTAGCCGGGGTGACAACACTCCACAATACCAAGCCGGCCGCCACTCGATTGTTTAACTATCTATCGCAAGTCACGCCCACTGATATAGCACTGTCTACGGTGAATGTTGATTTTGTTGGCTACACATTTATCCTCGCCGGAACCGCCAAAGATCTACTGGCGGTTAATACGCTCGTTGATACGTTGAAGTTTACAACCTATACCGACATTACCACCTCAGCTAAACCCGTCAAAGCCTTTTCCAAGGTGATTCTGAGCGGCTTCACTACTACGGACAAGGGAGCCACCTATCAAATTGGCCTTTCGTTTGATCCGATCATTTTCGACAACCAACACCGCATTGATCTGACGGTACCCAAGACGGTAACAACAAGGTCGCAACTCGATCAACCAAACGCGCTCTTTCAGCAGAGTCCCGTCAAGCAAGGAGCCCAGTGATGGCATCAGTAGCTAAATCCGCCAAGCATATTCAGATTGATAAAACGAATACCGCCATTGTTCTACTGGTTTCATTGGCGGCGGTTATCACGGCCTTCTCGATGGTGGCGATTAAAGACTTGCTGTCGCAACGAGCGTATCAATCACGGGTGATCAGCCAGCAGACTTCCGCGCTCAAAGTAGCCAGAGCGGACATTGGAGCAGCCAAAGCCCTCGCCACGAGCTATCAAGCCTTCAACGACGCACCCACCAATATAATTGGTGGTCTCAGCCAGGGCACCGGCCCGCAAGACGGCTTTAACTCTAAGATTGTACTCGATTCATTGCCGGGCCAATATGATTTTCCGGCTCTCATAACTTCGCTGGATGGGTTACTTGTTGCCCGGGGTTTCAAGATCGATATTTTATCCGGCGCCGATGATGCTACCCAGACTGATGGCACAGCGGCAGTCGCTGCCCCGACGGCGATACCGATGCCGTTTCAGCTTGGTGTGACCGGCAACTACGCCTCAGTCAAGGACTTGATAAGCGTATTCGACCGCTCAGTTCGCCCAATCTCGATTGACACACTCCAGTTAACGGGCAGTGACGCGGCAATATCGTTGGTGGTGAGTGCGAAGACCTACTACCAGCCAGGCAAGGTGTTGACCGTAACCACGAAGGTCGTAAAGTAGTATGAAACAAAAAGATATCGCCATTATCATCGCCGTCGCCGGTTTCAGCACTGTTATTGCGTTTGTGCTTGCCAATATGTTGCTGGCGAGCCCAAAACACCGTCAGGCTGAGGTCAAGATCCTCGATAGCATTTCAAGCACATTCCCGACTGCCGACAAGCAATACTATAATGCGACTTCAATTGACCCAACTCAGACAGTCAAAATTGGCGATACCTCTAATTCGCAGCCATTTAATCGGTAGTATGGAGCACCTCGCATGAGTGTACTCTCAGTCACAACCCAGAAACTTGTTGAAGCCGATCTGGTAGCTCGCGGTGTGATTAGCGCTGACGCCATGGCTGTGCTCAAACACAAAGCGGAAGAGACTAAGACGCCGTTTGTGCCACTGCTGCTGAGTGAAGGCAAGGTTTCCGACGAAGAGCTGACAAAAAGTGCCGCCGTCGTTAATAAAGTGCCGTATGTAAACCTCACGAGCGCGCTGATTGATAAAAATATACTTCGTTTACTCTCAGAAGACGTCGCCGAGCGCTACATGGCTGTCCCCTTAGGTGAGATGAATCACCGCTTGGTGGTGGCGATGCTCGATGCCGATAACGTGCAGGCCGTAGACTTTTTGGCGAACAAAACCGGGCGGGCGCTTAAGGTGTACTCGGCGAGTGAGGCCGGCATCCGCAACGTTATTCGTCAGTACCAACAAGATATTGAGGGCGATGTGGCCGGTGTAATGAAGGCTGACGGCAAACCTACCAGTGGCGCTGTCGCGACTGAGGCCGTCAAAGCCGAAGACAAAAGCATAAAAACGATCGTGCAAGATTCGCCGATTAGCAAAGCGCTGTCCGCCATTTTGGAGTATGCCGCCAAGAACCGAGCCAGCGATATTCACATGGAACCGATGGAAAAAGAGTTTAAGATTCGCTGCCGGATTGACGGCGTCCTGCGTGAAATTATGCGTTTGCCCAAGTCAACCGAGCCGCCTTTGGTATCGCGTATCAAGATTTTATCTAATCTGAAGATTGACGAGCACCGTATCCCGCAAGACGGTCAGTTTACGGTCATGGTCGCCGATAAAGGCATTGACCTGCGGATTGCGATTTCACCTGTCGTGTGGGGTGAGCAAGTAGTGATTCGGCTGCTCGATAAGTCCGGCACGACGCTGCGGCTCGAGGATATGGGTTATCACGGC
>JBBRZI010000008.1:0-28399 GCA_038236865.1 Saccharimonadales bacterium (SeqCode) | reverse complement strand
GCTAATTTAGGAATTTAACAATATGGCTTCAAACCGTCATCTCGGTCGCATCATCGCATTGCAAACGCTCTACGAGCAAGATTTTAGGCGTGATGCCGGCGACACTGAAGTGGCGAGCGCTCAGATTATGGAGCGTAATATCGCTCGCTACAGTGAAATGGTCGATGACGTGGCTTTTATTGAACAGCTCGTCAGCGGTGTAACGGCCCGGGCCGCCGAACTCGACAGTAAGTTGCAGCCAGTCGCTCCTGAGTGGCCGCTGGCGATGATTGCCCGCATGGATCACTTAATTTTACGGATTGGCCTCTATGAACTCGAAAGCGAAGATCATGTGCCCGCCAAAGTTGTTATTAACGAAGCCGTTGAACTTGCCAAAGCCTTTGGCGGCGATAACTCCTCGAAGTTTATTAACGGGGTGTTGGGCACATTACTGCGCCAGCGCGAAGCCTTGACGGAAGAACCGACCGCCGCCAAACCCAAGACCAAACCCAAGGCCAAACCCAAACTCGCCCCAAAAAAGAAGTCTACGCGTAAGCAGACCGTCGCTAAGCCAATTACTGGTAAGAAAGTTGCCTAAGATCGCCCGTCATGAAACGTCCTAAGCCACTCCAAGGATTTCGCAACCTGGTTTCAAAGCGCCGTCCCGTCATCGACGAAGTCGTGCGCGAGACGACGTCGGGCGGTATTGTCTTTCGGCGCGACGCCAACAATGCCCTACAGATTTTGTTGATCCAAGACGCCAAAGGCCGCTGGACAATCCCCAAAGGCCACGTCGAACCCGGCGAAGAACCCAAGCAGACCGCCGAGCGCGAAATTCGTGAGGAAACCGGCTTGCAGGAAATGAAGGTCTACAGCTGGCTCGGTAAGGTCAATTTTCGGTATCGCCGCGTCCACACCTTAGTATTGATGTCGATGCACATTTACTTGGTTGAGGGCCGGGGCGAGACCGATACATTGCACGGGGAAGACTGGCTGACAGGCATCAAGTGGATGCCGGCCGCCGAAGCCATCGACAAGATTGCGTATGAAGACATCGGTAAATTAATACTAGTCGGTATGAAAAAAATTCGAGACGGAAAGCTATAAAACCATGGATACGACTGCCTACACTATTTTCGCACAAGAGAAGTTGCAGGTTACTTTTAATGACCCATCGCTGCTCATCACAGCCTTTACGCATCGCTCCTACCTCAATGAGCACAAAAAGACGGTCAGTGAGCACAATGAACGGCTTGAATTTTTGGGCGATGCCGTCCTCGAACTGGTCGTGACGTCTTACCTCTACAGCAACTTTAAAGACCCCGAAGGTGTTTTGACTAACTGGCGCAGCTCACTCGTTCGGACTGAGAGTATTGGCGCCGCAGCGGCTAAATTTGAGTTCGAACCGTTGCTGCGACTTAGCCGCGGTGAAAAGCGCGGTACTGACCGCGCTCGCGCCCAGATTTTGGCCAATAGCTTCGAAGCCGTGACGGGTGCGCTCTACCTCGACCAGGGGTATGAGGCCGCTAGGTTGTTTATCACCGCCAGCGTGCTGTCGACATTCCAACACATTCTGGCGAGTGGCTCATGGATGGACCCCAAGTCCCACTTGCAGGAACTGGCCCAGAGCAAAGACGGTGCTACTCCCGTGTACAAGGTTATAACCGAGGAAGGCCCCGACCACGATAAAATCTTTACGGTTGGCGTCTATGTCAACGGTACATTGCGTGGGCAGGGCAACGGACCGAGCAAGCAAGCCGGTCAGCAAAAGGCCGCCGAAGCTGCCTTGGTCTTTTATCGGATGGCCGATGCCCAAAGCCAGAACGATGCTCCCAGCCCCTGAGTTGCTCGGGGCAAAAGTGGGCTATTTCACGACTATGGTTGACAACAGAGGCGGATATCTGTAAAATAACAGAGATTATCTTCACAAGTTAAGTGTCATTAGGAAAGAGAGTTTTATAGATATATGTTAGCTATCCGTATGCAACGAACCGGCCGCAAAGGCCACGCCATGTTCCGTGTCGTGGTACAAGAATCACACCTAACCCCTACCAGCGGTAAGGTAGTTGCGCTGATTGGTAACTATGATCCTCACGCTAAAAGCCTCGTCCTCAATAAAGAAAAAGCTGCTTACTACCTCGAACACGGTGCTCAGCCATCCGACCGAGCCGCCCGTTTAATGAAAAATGACGGTGTTACGCTACCCGATTGGGTCAAGCAGCCAACTGGTAAAGACGGCAGTATCCGTCACCCCGAAAAGCGTCGCAGCACGACTCCAGTCGCTAAGCCCGAACCTACAGTCGAAGCCGCTCCAGTCGAAACGCCAGCTGAAGCTGAAGCTGAAGCTGAAACAACACCTAGCGAGGCGTAGTACTTCTACCCCCGGCAAGATTTTTCACATTGATAGACGTTAGCCGTTTGTTATACTTAATAGCGAATACTGACCGTAACTGAGGAGTACATACCGATATGAGTAGCATTGACCAAGAATTTGTGGAATTTGTGGTAAAGTCCCTAGTGAGCCAACCCGATAAAGTTCAAGTTGAGCGCCGGATTGACGAGAAGGGTGTGTTGCTGGAGCTGACCGTCGATCCAGAAGATCTCGGCCGCGTCATCGGCAAGCGCGGTGCAACCGCCCAAAGTTTGCGGACCTTACTGCGCGCCCTGGGTACTAAGAACGATGCGCGTTACAATCTTAAGATTATAGATAACGGCGTCGGTGGTCATAGCGATGATCGTAATCACGACCACGCTACCCCCGCACCGACAGCTGCGGCGCCAGCTGACGATAGCGCTGCTGACGCACCTGCAGCAGTAGTATCAAATGACGATGACACTGCTGCTCCTGTTGTCGAGGCACCCGTTGAGGAAGCCCCAATCACCGAACCCGCACCCAAAACTGACCGCCTCAGCCAACACCGCCGTGACCTCGAAGAGTTCGACGACCTCGACGTCTAAAGTTTCCTAAATCCCCCAATCGTTGTAATAAACACGTGGGCGACTTGAAATATGGACGGCGCGCAGGCTATACTAGCACTCAGTCGATTGCGACAGGATTTTCTTCAAAAAACAAAAATTCAGCTCATGCGAGCCAATAGGGTAACCTGTTGGGAGCTTTATGTGACAAAACAACCCTGCTACGGTGGGGTTGTTTTGATTTTAAAACTATTTTATAATATGAGTAATGACTAAAAAAATACAGATCATCACGCTCTTTCCAGAAATGTTCACCGGTGTACTGGGCAACAGCATGCTGTGGAAGGCACGTGACCGCGGCATTGTGCAGTATGAGTTTATCAATCTGCGTCACTATGGTTTGGGACCGCGCCGTCAAGTCGACGATACACCTTACGGCGGCGGCGATGGCATGCTGCTCAAGCCCGAACCACTGGTCGCGGCTATTGAGTTCGCCAAGCAGACCGATCCGACCGCCCAAGTCTATCTACCGACGCCGCGCGGAAAAGTCTACAAGCAGTCAGATGCCAAACGCCTTGCCACTGCCGACAACGGGATTATAATAATTTGCCCCCGTTACGAAGGCTACGACGAACGGGTGACTGCGTGGGTCGACGAACAATTCTGTATTGGCAGTTTCGTCCTGACGGGCGGTGAATTACCGGCTATGCTCCTGATTGATAGCGTCGTCCGGCTCTTGCCCGGGGTACTCGGCGGCGATACGAGCACCGAAATCGAATCGTTTCAGCAGGACGATATTAGTATTGAGTTTCCTCAATACACTCGCCCAGCCGAATTTCGCGGCCTGGCTGTGCCTGAAGTGCTATTGCATGGCCATCACGCTGAAATCCTCAAATGGCGCGATCAAACTAACTAGCCTACCATCTCTCAGCCAAGCCCTGGCCCACCGTCACCCAGTCTACTCATGAGAGGTGCAGTTGCCATGCCTGACAGCTAGCTAGCCCAATGGGCTAGCTTTACGAACGAGCGCGAGAATCTTACAGTATTCCATAGGCGCCAGGGCTATACTGTAGAGTGCAAGCTTAATCCGAAAGGGAATACCTATGAAACTACCACTTATCAAGCCTGTATACGCCCACTGTGACCTGCCGTGCGGTGTGTACGACCCCGCTCAAGCCAAGATCGAAGCCCAGAGCGTCAAAGCCATCATGGACAAATACGATGGCTTAGACGAGCTAGGGAAGCTGCGGGCCGTGATTATCAAAGAAGAACGTGCCGAGCTGGTGAAGCAGCATCTGATGGTTTTATGGGCGGATTACTTTAAGCCCGAGCATCTCGTGGCATACCCTGATTTACACGAAAAGTTCTGGTACGCAATCAAGCAGGCCAGTAATTGTAAGCATCATCTAGAGCCTGCCGAGGGCCAGAAGTTAGTGGAGCAAATCGATGAAATTTCCCAAATATTTTGGGCTACCAAAAAAGTCTAAATTAGTGTTAATTCGTCGCGTCGTTGGCGGTAGCATGAGCCCAATGCTGCGGCCAGGTCAGTTACTGCTGGCTACGGCACGTTTTCGCCGGCTGCGCCCGGGGCAGGTTATTATCGTGAAGCACAATGGTCGTGAAAAAGTGAAGCGGATTGAGCGGATCGACCGTGGCTACATCTTCGTGATCGGCGATAATCTATCGGCCAGTACTGACAGTCGGCACTTCGGTTGGTTGAAACGACGGGACGTGATCGGTCGGGTCGTTTGGCCCAAAATCGCTAAGTAAGCGCGAGCCGACGGCTATCAGTTGGAAGCTCCAGTCGCTGTATCGGCGGCCGTGTTTGAGCTGCGGAGCGGCGATTCCTTGAGCCTGAGGGCGATGACTATCGCGGCGACCGCAAAGGGAATACCAATCAGAAACACGTCACGAAAAGATAGCGCAAAGGCGCTGAGCACCGCGTGTTGCACAGCGGGGGGTAGGTTGTGTAAGCCGGCGACACTGTGCTTGAGGCCACTGGCCGCCTGCTGACCGACAGGGCCAGGTACAACCTGAGTAATATGGGACAATAATCGGTTGGACAGGATGGCGCCAAACATCGCCGCGCCGAGCGCACTGCCGATAGTTCGAAAGAAGATGACTGACGAAGTCGCGGTCCCCAAATCTTTGCGATCAACCGCATTTTGCACGGCTAGTGTCAGCACCGGCATCACCAGGCCGAGCCCCAGGCCAAGAATGACCATCCAAATCCCGAGTTCTGGCCGTGATGTGGTTGCCGTGATGTGGCTGAATAGCCAGAAGCTGAGCGTTACAAGGCATGTGCCAATGATAGGAAAGATGCGGTAGCGGCCAAGTTTAGAAATAAGTCGACCCGACGTCAGTGAAGCCGTCATCATCCCGATAATTAGTGGCAGCAGCATCAGGCCCGACTTGGTGGCCGAATCACCGCGCACGATCTGTTGATACTGGGGTAGAAATATCAAGGCGCCGAACATCACAATGCCAAAGACCAGGCTGAGCAGGGTCGTTACTCGAAAGATCTCATTCCGGAATAACCGGAGTGGCAAGATTGGTTCGGCGGCTCGTAGTTCACGCCAAATGAACAGCCCCGCACCCAGAATACTGGCAGTAAACAGGCCAATAATCTGGATCGATCCCCAGGGATAGCTCATGCCACCCCAAACGGTCGCCAATAGGAGGCTAACCACGCTGGCAGCCAGTAGCCCGGCACCGGCGTAGTCAATAGTATGCGAAGTTTTGAAGACGGGCAAATGTAAGCGAGCTTGGACGGCCGCAAAAGCAACGAGGCCAATCGGCAGGTTAATGTAGAATACCCAGCGCCAACTCAAATGATCGGTAAAAAACCCACCCAGGAGCGGTCCAACCACACTCGAAGTCGCAAAGACGGCTCCAAAGTAGCCTTGGTATTTGCCGCGCTGCCGAGGCGGTACAATATCGCCGATGATCGCGAAGACCAATGTCATGAGCCCGCCGGCACCGATGCCTTGTAAGGCGCGGAACAGGATGAGCTGATTGATAGTCTGGCTCAGACCACACAGGGCTGAGCCGAGCAAAAAGATGATTATGGCGCTTTGGAAGATCTTTTTGCGGCCAAACATGTCGCTAATTTTGCCGTACAGTGGAGTGGAGATGGCGGTGGTTAGCAGATAAGCTGTCGCTACCCATGAATATTCACTGAGGCCATTCAAGTCACTGGCAATGCGCGGGAGTGCGGTGCTAACGATTGTCTGGTCGAGGGCGGCCAACAACATGACTCCCATAAGGGCGAATACGACGACCATTATTTCGGCGTGTGACGGGTCTGAGTCGTGGCTGATGATTTTGTGGTTGGTGGGTCTGGGCATTACTAATCCTTGCTGGTTTGTTTATTTGACGACGGTTCGTTCGGCTGGCCGAGGTTTTCGCTGAATCATTGAAACAGGTTGATAAATTGGGCGAGATCGGCGGCCGGCCAGTCTTTGAGCGCCGCCTCTAAGACGCGGCGCTGGGCCGCTTCGAGTTTCATAGCAATAACGCGCCCCGCCGGAGTCAGCTGGACGCTGAACGCGCGGCCGTCTTGGGGATCACGCTTCCGACTCAGCAGGCCAGCTTGCTCGAGTTGCTGAGCTTTGCGGGTAATTGAAGGTGCCTCAACCCCAATTCGTTCGGCGAGATCGTGCAGACGCCAAGTACCCGGCCGGGAAGCCAATATACGTAGAATAGTTGCGCCTGGACGGTCGATGCTCAATCCGGCCTGGGCCGTCAACGCTGTCCAGGTTTGCGGTCGTTTCATGGTCTGGACCATTGCACGCATGGCGGACTCAAGGGCAATAATACTTTCCTGGTGAGTGGGCATAGCCCCAGTATGAACGGTTACTTACCTTAAGTAAATAATTAGAGTAATTCTAGCAACTGTTCGAATGACTGACTGTGTTTGTGGGCTTGCAGGGCCGAGGCATCGTCTGTCATTGCGCTGCTGGACGGTGCCTGGAGCGAAGTAACGGTTGGTTGCGCAGCCAGGGAGGCTCCGGTGTCGCCGATGCCAGCGTTGGTTGGATTCAGCAGGCCTTCGGTGACTTCAACGGGAATCGATTCGAGTGTTTGCTGGCTTGGGGCTGCAATTGGCAACGTAGCTTCTACCCCCGCCGGCACCGGCTTGGTGACTTGCTGGGCGGCTGGAGTTTCGGGCGTACCCATCTCGATGTAGCCAATTGCGAAAAGCACAGCTGCCAGTATCGGCAAGGTGATCAGCAGACTTTGGGCGGTCTTAGGCGCTTGGGCCGTAACGACTGCTGTCGATTGCGTAGATTTAGATGATGAGGCGATAGTTTTAGCAAATTTAGCCATAAGTTCTATAGGCCAGTTTACCATAATAAAGCGCTAGCACTATTTCTAAACCACTAACTTTTCGTGATAGACCGGGTTTTGCTGATCCGGTGTTAACAACTGGCTGACAGCAGTAAGATCGACATCGTGGGGCTCGGCGCTGCTCAATTCTACCGAAAAGCACGTTCCGGTAGTCGGGGAGCTTTTGACGGTTATCGTGCCCATAAAATCATGCTCCACAAACTGTTTGACCATGGCAAGCCCAATACCCATACTTTGAAGGAATTCAGACTTCGTGCTATAGAAGGGATCAAAAATTTTAGCTATGGCGCCTGGGAGGATACCGACGCCATGATCAATGACCGAGCAGCGCAAGCCAGCTTCGGTTTGGGCGACAGCTATCTCGACCTGCTTCTCCCCAACGCCGGCGCTGGCTTCGGCTCCGCTGTAGGCGTCAATCCCATTGGCGATAAGATTTGCCATCAACTGGTTAAATTTAATCGCGTCGCCCGTTAGTTTAAAATTCTGACCAGGTTGTAGGCGGAGTTTGACGCCAGCTTGCTCGGCCCGGGGCTGTAGGCTGAGCACTGCCCGCCCCAGTTCGCCCCTGACGCTGAAGGGATGTATGACGCTCTGGCCTCTGACTTGTAGGCGGGCAGCATCGACGTACCGTTTAACGTGTTTAAGGTTTTGGCGCACGCGTAGCAGCAACTCGGCATCATGGGTGGGGTCAAGCATAGCGAGATTAATACTCGCCGCGGTGAGCGGGTTGGCCAAGTCATGTATCAAATTCGCATTCAAGCGGCCAAACTCGGCGAAACGCTGCAGCTCCATCGAGCGCAAAAACTGAGCCTCTTTGAGCTGACGGGTGCGCTCGCTGACTGTGGCTTCAAGACTAGCGCGCTCATTGGTCAGAACTTTTTCAGACCGGCGGGCTCGACGCCAAGACCGGTCGATCTCACTGCCGGATAACCACGATACAAGACCGATAACCATAAGCACAATGACATAGCCGGTCGGCTGCCCGTAACTAAAGGTCTGCGCCAGCCACTGGGTGTCGGAATTTAACAAGGCATAGACTTCAAGATATCCGACTGCAACGATGAGCGTCATGACGATACCGATGACAATAAACCCGACTCGAGCGCTTATAAGCAAGCCGACGACAATAATAATGAGCGCATAGAGTAGTTGCACTTGCGGCAGCATAAAACCTGATTGCACGGTCAACCGGGCCGCAACAAGGATCAGGACTACAATAAAAATACTATCTGCCAGTTTGTAGTGCCCCTGTCGCGAGGCGTAGGTCAGCCCAGCCACAACCACGTTGAATAGCAGCATGAGCATAAAGGTGCTCCGATAGTGGGTCTCAGCCTTTGCTAAGAAATCGACACCACAATCAAGTAACGCGATAATAGCGGCGGTCTGCAGCCCGACAAACAGCACGCTGAGGAGGTATTGCTGTTTCCGTTCGGCGGGTCCGATCTTACGTGGTTCGACCAACCGGGCAACAGCTCGCTGAAAGTAGTTGGTGTAGTCGGATTTTTTCATGGGTTGTTGTGAAATCAGGGCCGTTTATGAGACCGCCAAGCACAGGGGTATCCTATGTTAAAAACTAGACCATCTAGAAGTTTTAGCCTTGTCGGGGACTTAGAGGGGTTTGCCACTTTGAACAGATGTCTCTAATTTGTAGCCCAAGCCGTGGACCGTTTTTATTAGGCGCGTATCAAATGGACGGTCGATCTTATCGCGCAAGTATTTAATGTGCACATCGATCGTGTTCGTCCAAGGGTCTTCATTGTCACGCCAAGCGTGGTTTGTCAGGGTGTTGCGCGTAACGACACTGCCGGCATGCTGCATTAAGCACTCTAGCATTGCGAACTCTTTGCGTCGGAGCTTAATCGTTTGCCCGTCGCGCGTGACTAGGTACGTGTCGCTGTCGAGCGTCAATCCGGCAGTTTGTAATCGGTGTTTTTTGGGCTGGGTGGTCTCGAGCCGCCGCATCAGCACCCGCAGGCGGGCCTTGAGCTCGCCAAGGCTGAACGGTTTAGTCAGGTAATCGTCGGCGCCGGCATCGAGGAGGCTGACTTTGCTCAGGGCTTTCGTCTCGCCGGATAGTATCAAGATGGGGGTAGTGACACCAGCGTGCCGCAATCGTTCGCAGACGGTGAGCCCAGGCATATCCGGAAGCTTGAGGTCAAGCAGGATGACATCGTAGTGATAGGTGTTGGCCTTGTGGAGTCCACCAGTTCCGGTGCGGGCAATATCGAGCTCATATGTGTTAGCCAAGGCAAGGGCCAGCGCGGTAGTTATGCCAGTGTCATCGTCAATAAGTAACAGTTTCATCAACGCAGTATCTCTTGTCATTCTTAAATTATAATTAAATTTAGAAAATTGTGTTTTTTATCATAACATGTTCTGCTTTCATTCAACGTGATATTGAACACAATACTGGTGGCGTTCATTCAGCAGAAAGCTTCATTATTTTGACCAGTTGGGTATTGCCCCGCGACGAGTATAGCAAGCTGTATATCCAAAAGAACCCCGATAAAAATGTATCGAGGTTCTTAGACGCTGTCTGGCTGGCGGGTTTAGCACCTGTTCACAATCTCATCACCTGGCCTGAAATCACCCACCTTTGGCTCAAATCCGCCCCCGTCTCGTCGCTGTGCCATACGGTACACCTCTCAACCTGAACAGATGTTGCCTCAAAACCGGGCAATTTCAACTTAGAAGAGAGAGTATGAACAGCTACTTAGCGTTCGATGAATGTCAGGGCGTTGCCCATGTTGCCGGCTCGACCGGCTCGACCGATGCGGTGGACATAGTCGGAGTACGACTGCGGTGTCGAGTAGTTGATCACGTGCGTGATATCAACGACGTCAATGCCCCGAGCTGCAACGTCAGTTGCGACTAAGATCGAAATGTTGCTGCGCTTGAAGCTGTCGAGTGAGCGCTGGCGCTGTGATTGTGACTTGCCGCCGTGAATGGCATCGGCCCGGAATCCGCGGTCAATCAACTCTTGGCTGAGCCGTTCAACACTGCGCTGGGTGTCGTCAAAGACGAGGGCTTTCATACCGACAGTATTAGTCAGGAGATCATGCAATTTTTCAATTTTCTCGTGGTGCGAACCATAACGGACGACGTTTTGCTCGACGTTGTCGCTGGTTTCACCAGTTTTGACATAAATATTGACCGGGTTGTTCATGAACGTTTCAACTAACCCCTTGACGCGGTTGTCGAGGGTGGCTGAGAAGAAGAAGGATTGGCGCTGCGTCGCGCAGTGGCTCAGGATCTCCCGAATGTCGTCAATGAAGCCCATGTCGAGCATACGGTCGGCTTCGTCGAGCACGACCAGGTCAACGTCGTGCAGTTTGAGGCTGCCGCGCTCCATGTGGTCTTTGATGCGGCCAGGTGTACCGATGACGATCTGGGGGTTAGCCCGCAGATCGCGGAGTTGTGGCCCCATAGCGGTGCCGCCAATGAGGAGGGCACCGAACAGGCCGCTGCCTTTAGCAAACGTGCGACATTCGTCTTCGATCTGTTGGGCCAACTCGCGAGTTGGGGCCATGATCAGAACGCGCGAGCCGGGGTTGCTCATAAGCTTGTGCAAAACTGGTAGTGCAAAGGCGACTGTCTTGCCGGTACCGGTGTTGGCGATGCCGATAATATCTTGTCCATTCAAGCCAATTGGGATGGCCTGGTCTTGAATCGGGGTAGGTGCAGTGTAGCCTTTATTGACAACGTTGCGCTGAATTGTTTCGTGGAGCGGAAAATCTGCAAAGGCGTGTACTGGAGTAAAGTCGTCAATCTGTACAGGGATCGCAGCTTTAATGAAGCGAGCCGACGGGATGTTTTCCTTTTTGGGGCCGCGCTTGCCGCCTCGGTTATTATTGTTGGAACGAAACGAGCTCGGACGGCCTGAGCCGCGGCGTTGGCTATAATCTGTGTAAGACATAAAAAAAGAATCCTTTTGTTAGTTATGTAATTAGTTACTGGCGATTGTCGGCAATGAAAAATCGAGTAACTAGTGTACAAAACCCGGATTCATCTTTAACAATGGTTTAACTGTAGCATAATCAAGACGGTAGCGCAATACCGTCTCCGGCGTAATGTCACGGGCTAGGCGGTCATTAATAGCAATTATCAGCGTAATTGAGAGTATAATAATTCCCAATAAAGGCAGCCGATGAAAGCAAGATTCAGCAGTAACCAAATCTGGAAATATTCGTCACTCGTCTATGCTATTGCCGCCGTTGCCACTCTTGTCATGCTGGTGCTATTATGGAAGACTTTGTGGAGTTCAGGCGGCACTGATGGCTATTCGCCCCCGAGCTTATTGGTACGAATATCTATTGCTATTCCTGAGCTACTCATCTGGTTAATTGCGCTGCGGTGTGGTTTCCGGTTTAAGCGCTACACGGCCAAAATCAGAAAAAGCAACGACGGCAGCCGGCTGGGCTATATAGCGAATGGGCTGTTGTTTTTGGCGGCGTACATCATAACGCTGACGTTCGGCGACATTGTGGTCGGGCTGTTACACCATATCTCTCATGTTGTGGTAGCCGTGGCGCTTCAACACTATCTGCCGCTCGCGATTGCCCTGGTCGCGACGGGCCTGCTCTATATTGGTTCGAGGCAGTTAGTTGGCTTGGTCGGTTCGAGCGGCCGTAACCGTCGTAAAGAGTTGCTTTATATTGCTACTTTCCTAGTGTTTGTCGCGCTGTTAGTCATGAACTTCTACGCGCATACTTCGGATATAATGAGCGAGCATGGTTTGCCGGGTTTTGTCGTTTCCGCCAACCTACTCATGGGGACCTACCTCCTCCCCTATATTATTAGCTGGTCACTCGGCTTGTTGGCGGCGGCTAACTTGGCCTGGTATTCGTACAATACGCCAGGGGTGCTATATAAACGGATGTTCCGGGATTTTTACCTCGGTATTTCGGTGGTCATGCTCAGCATTTTTGTGGCGCAAATACTGATGATATCTTCGTCCACGCTGCAAAGTCTCGGTGTCGGGCTGATCGCTGTCTACGCCGTGCTCAGCCTGACGTTACTCGGGTTTGCCCTGATTGACCGCGGTATCCATAAACTGGAACATTTAGAAGCAGTTACCTAGCACTTCGTTGTGAATTCACTCGCTGCGTCAGCTGTCGGCGGGGCTAAGCGTCCTGATGGCCTTCGTGTGATCGGATGGTGGTAGCGCTTAGCTTTGATCAAGTGAGCCTAAGCGGTAAGGTAAGATCGGCTCGGAGGTCAACTGGCCTCGGGTTGCTTACGACAGGCGCTTGATGGCGGCTAGTAAGCTATTGGTCGAGCTATCATTGAGCTCGTTTGGTTGGCCAGATGTAAGTTGCCCGAACAGGTCTTGGGCGAGCGCTTTGCCAAGCTCAACGCCCCACTGGTCAAATGAATTAATGTTCCAAACAGCGCCTTGGACGAAGATCTTGTGTTCATACAAGGCGATGAGCTCACCGAGCGTTTTGGGTGTCAGTTTGGGCAGCAGCAGGGTATTGGTCGGGCGGTTTCCTGGGAAGGTGCGGTGCGGAATGAGCGCCTCAGGTACACCATCGGCGCGTACTTCCTCGGCAGTTTTGCCAAACGCCAGCGCGCGGGTTTGGGCGAGTAAATTGGCGGTTAATTTTAGGTGGTGATCGCCGACCGCATTGAGTGGCTGAGCAAAGCCAATAAAATCAGCTGGAATTAAGCGGGTGCCCTGGTGGAGTAGTTGGTAAAAAGCGTGCTGGCCATTGGTGCCGGGCTCACCCCAAATAACTGGGCCGGTGTGGTAGTCGACAATGGCACCATCTTTGGTGACTGATTTGCCGTTGCTCTCCATATTGCCTTGCTGAAAATACGCCGCAAAGCGGTGCAAGTACTGGTCGTAAGGCAGAATCGCTTCAGCTTCAGCGTCAAAAAAGTTCGTGTACCATAGACCGATGAGGGCGAGAATTACGGGTAGATTTTTCTCCAGTGGCGCGGTTTTGAAGTGCTCGTCCATCTCGTAGAAGCCTTCGAGCAGCTGCCCAAAATTTTCAGGCCCGATAGCCACCATAATTGACAGCCCAATGGCGCTCGTCAGCGAGTAACGGCCGCCGACCCAATCCCAGAACTCGAACATGTTGGCCGGGTCGATACCGAATTCGCGGACTTTGGTGGTATTGGTCGATACGGCCACGAAGTGGCGCGCGACGGCTGCTTCGTCCTTGAGTGATTCCAATAGCCACTGGCGCGCGCTGCTAGCGTTCGTCATCGTCTCATCGGTAGTGAAGGTTTTAGAAGCGATGATAAAGAGGGTTTCGGCTGGATCTAGGTCGCGGGTAACTTCCACGAGCTGCGTGGCATCTACGTTAGAGATAAACCGCACCAGAAGATCACGCTGGGTGTAATATTTGAGGGCTTCGGTCGCCATAACGGGGCCAAGGTCCGAGCCGCCAATGCCAATATTTACGATATTTTTAATCGGTTTGCCGGTGTAGCCGAGCCATTGTCCAGCCCGAACTTGGTTACTAAAATCTGCCATTTTTTGCAGGACGGCTTGAATTTCCGGCATGACATCGTGGCCGTCGGTGGACACCGGTGCAGCAGATTGATTGCGCAGGGCAGTGTGCAGCACGGCCCGATTCTCAGTTGTATTGATTTTGTCGCCGGCAAACATGGCATCGCGTAGCGCTTCGACTTTAGTGGCGCGGGCGAGGTCAAACAGCAGCCTCAGTGTTTCTTCAGTAATCAGGTTTTTTGAATAGTCGGCCAATATGTCGCCGGCCTGGAGACTAAAGTCAGCGCCCCGCGAGGCATCGGCAGCAAACAAATCGCGCAGGTGGCTGTCTTTGAGTATGAGTGAGTGAGTGTGCAGAGCTTGCCATTGGGGCATATCAGTTAGTTTCATCGGGAATTACCTCATTTACGCGTTATGGCTTAACTATAGCACTTTAGCAGTGGCCATCGGTCTAGGCTTCGGAGTCAAGATCTAAGATTTTCTTAGTCATGACCCAACCAAGTGAAAAAAAATCTCGCCATCGGTTACGACGACAGGGCTATAGTGTGCCCTGTGATCATTGATAGCGCATGGTTTGACGAAGCCGCTGGTCATAAAGTGAAGGCTCGTGGCCTTAATTATTCGGGCGGAGGATGGTTTCACTCTTTTGTATGAAACACGGCGGCTTCTAAGAAGTAATCGACGGTTATTTCTGGTATACTGAACCCATTCATGACAACCCAACCTCATATCGTGCTCTCTATTGTTGTACCGGTTTATAACGAAAGCCCCGGGTTATTAACTTTTCACAAGCTATTACAAGCGGCTGTCGAGCAACTATATCCGAATAATTACGAAATAATCTATTGTGATGACGGCAGTCGTGATGGCACAGCCGACATTGTGAAGAACTTAGTCAAGAGTAATCCGCGCATTTCACTCGTTACATTGTCGCGAAATTTTGGCAAAGAAATTGCGACGACCGCCGGTATTCACCACGCCCGGGGGCAGGCCATCATTACGATTGACGCCGACGGGCAACACCCGGTCGAGCTGATTGCCCAGTTTGTTGAGCGCTGGCGCGCCGGCAGTCGGGTGGTTATCGGGCTGCGCACTGCGAACTCGCGGGAAGGCTGGATGAAGCGGCTCGGCTCGAAATTGTTTTATACGGTGTTCACCCGGTTGACGCGGATTCAGCTCATCCCCGGATCAACTGATTTTCGCCTGATCGATCGCGCTGTCCAGCGGGAGTTTATGCGCATGACGGAACGCAACCGGATTACGCGGGGATTAATCGACTGGCTGGGCTATGAACGCACTTACATTGAGTTCACTGCCAACCCTCGCCTAGCCGGTGAGGCGAGTTATTCGTTTAAAAAGCTGGTAAAGCTGGCCATCGATAGTATGGTTTCGTTGAGCATCTCACCGCTGTATATTACCGCCTACATCGGGGCAGTCGTCCTGCCGGCCTCGGTGTTGATTGGACTAGGCATGTTAGTAAACTTGTTACTCAACGACCCGATCCATCTGCGGGCGACGGGCAGCGCCTACGTGATGATTTTGCTGTTGTTTTTGGTGGGCGTGTTGCTGGTGTCGCAGGGCATTATCGGTCTGTACTTGTCACATATTCACACCGAAACGCAAAACCGGCCGCTTTACATTATCGATGAGGATTCGGCCGAGTGAGTAAGCGGGCTCGGGATTGGGCGCAGCGGCCGGGACTGCGCTACCTGCTAATTGGCGGGAGCGTTTACCTGCTGGAACTGGTAGTCATTTTTGTCGCCCAACAGTTTGGGGCCAACGCGGTAGTAGCGGTCGGGCTGAGTTTTTGGGTAGGGCTTGTCGTATCGTTCATATTACAAAAATTCGTTACTTTTAGTGATCAACGGCTGCATCATCGAATACTAATTCCTCAAATCATAGCTTTTTCATGTCTCGTTTTATTCAACTTTAGTTTTACCATCGGGGTGGCCAAGTTGCTCACGGGTATTGTCGGGCCGGCTGTTTCGCGAACCATTGCGCTGGGCATCACGACTATCTGGAATTTTTATCTCTATAAAACTCGAATCTTTACGCCGTATACGGGGTCGAACTAGTGCCAAAAAAATCCACAAAACAGACTGCTGCTGCGGCTCGGACCAAATCAGCCAAAATCAAAAAGGTTAAGGTCAAGCTAGTGCCGCCCCCAGCCGTATTGCTGCCGACAGTGCAGTCACAGGGTAGGCGGCACTGGCGCCCAGCACTGAGCACGAAGCATTTCGGGAAAGTGTACGCATCATTGGCAGTCGGGGTGCTGCTTGTCAGCAGCGCCTGGTGGGCGATGCTAGGGGCCCAGGTGCAGCAAACCAATGCCGACCAACTGGTGAACCCGTATTTATTCCAAGACGCCGCGACTCGCGGGGGCGCCCTCTTACCGGCTACCCACAGCTTCTTGCTCAAGTGGCCACTTTTCTACTTGGTGAAGGCAGTAGGCTTTTCGACTACTAGCTTTACGCTCGCGACGGTCGCCGTTGTACTGATTACCGTGGCGGGCTTTGCAGTGCTTCTGCAACGGATTGAACGACGGCCGTTAGTGTTCGGCACCATCTGTCTGGCGCTCGCCTCTGTTCTATTAATGGTACCGGCCCAGCCGTACGCCGGTGGTTTACTGCCGGTGAATATGGCCATGATAGCTACGCGCAATATCGAATACCTGTGGTTCATCGGTTGCTTACTGCTGCTCGCGAAGAGTCATGGCCGGCGCGATGGGAAGTTTTATATCGCAACTGCCGGTTTGGGGTTGCTGATTATGAGTGATCGGTTCTTCCTGACGCTGAGTGTTGGTGGCGCCTTGGCCGGTCTTATTATATTTGCGCTGGCAAGTCGCTGGCGGATGGTGAGCGTCTGCGTGAACTGGCTGACGGCTTCGGTCATCGCCGCGTTCGGAGCCGTTATGCTCATTGTGGCTATCAATGCCAGCCATGTCATTCGGCTGGCCGACCAATCGACGATTAGCCCGTACGCACTCGTCAACAGTGCGCACGGTGCAGTAATTGCGGTTAGTTATGGGTTCCTCGGACTTTTGACAAACTTCGGGGCGAACCCAGCGGCCGGCACGACGCTGCTTCGGGAAGTACCCGGAGCGGCACTGCACAATCTGATGGGTCCGGGGGGTCCTACACTGGTGGTAAATGGGCTGGTGCTACTGGTCGGGCTGGGAGCAGCTGCTGGCCTTGTGTGGGCTAGCGTACGGTCGCAGATCGAGCCAGATGAGCCCCAGATAGCCCGTACCTTATCGATAATGCTGTTGCTGGCCAGCGGCAGCGCTTTGGCAGCGTATGTCGTCACGAACCATGCCTATGCAGTCGATGCCCGTTACCTCACGATCTGCCTATTTGCAGTATTTGTGGCGCTGGCGACGGCAACCCGCCGCCGGGTTTGGCCGGCGGGGAAGCTGGTGCTTATTGGCGCGATGATTGTTGTCGGTATGCTCGGTTCGACAATCGCGGTGGTCCGTACGATTCGCCAAGAAAAGGCCGTCCTAGCCGGCCTGAGTGCTCGAAACTCACTCGTCGCCCAAGTGCTGAAGCATCACCGCGTCGACACATTGGTCGGGGACTACTGGCGGGTCGTACCCACTAAGTTTGCTGCCGGGCCCCACCGGCAATTTAATATCTTTCCACTGGCCGGTTGTAGTCAAGCCAGGGATGTCCTCAGCAGTCGCTCGTGGCAGCCGAATCTACACACACACAGTTTTGCGTATTTATTGTCGCTCGATCGCAGTCTGACCGATTTCCCACGCTGCAATCTTAAACAGGTGATCGCTACTTATGGTGCGCCGAACGCCAGTACGCTGATTGCGGGGACTTTGGACGCCCCCAAAGAACTCCTACTGTTTTATGATGGCGGCATTAAAAAGGGTCCGGCCGCTGTCAGCTTAGCCCCGCTCGAGACCGTACTACCGATACGTCCCAACCAAATACCTAATCCAATCTGCTCCGATCCAACTACCATGAACATCGTCGCCCACCAAGATGATGACCTCCTCTTCCTGAATCCGGATATTATGCGTGACATCCAGGCCGGACATTGCGTGCGAACGGTTTATGTCACAGCAGGCGATGCCGGCAGTGGTCGCTACTACATGCTCAACCGTGAACAAGGCTCTGAGGCGGCCTATGCCTACATGCTCGGCAACAGTAAGACTACGTGGGTGCAACGAATCGTGAAACTCGGCGACAAGCAGTTTATAACGGTGGCGAGCCCCCAAGGCAACCCGAAAGTTTCGCTGATTTTCATGCATTTGCCGGATGGTGATCTCGACGGCAAGGGCTTTGCGGCTACCCATTTTGAAAGCCTCGCGCGGCTGCAGGCCGACAAGATTGCCAAGATCCACTCGATCGACGGCCAATCAACCTACACTAGCGTCGGACTAACCCGTTCACTGACGACGCTCATGCAGCTGTATCAGCCAGCTGAGCTTCGTACCCAAAGCGCTATTGCCGACGAGGCATTCCCTGACCATAGCGATCACGGCCAAGTCGGTGAATATGCGACTGCAGCGGCGAGTGGCTATGAGCAAAGCCGACCGCTTGGTTCGAGTCAGTTTACCCTGTATTTTTACGTCGGCTACCCGGTGCATGGCTGGCCTTATAATGTGAGCGGCCAAGATTTGGTCGACTCAACCACGACTTTTTTGACGTATGCCCGGCACGATGGTGGCGTTTGCCAGAGCGAAGCCCAGTGCGAGTCGACCCCTACTTATAACGCGTACTTACACACCCAATACCAGAACCCATATTAGCGTAACTGGTTATGCTGAAGCCGGCTGGCTGACGCGCCGGAGGTGGTTGTTCGTGCGCGTAGCTTATATTTGGACGCGGCGTAGGTATTTGACGGCACCTTGCAGCGTAGGCTCGGTGTTGTGCTCGCCAAAAACGTAGACTTTTTTGAAAGGTAGCTTCGGATCGTGGCGCGATACCAACGCTTCGGCGACCTGCTTGCCGGCATCGAGCTTGGCGGCCTCGTCGCCGAGCAGCCAAATGGAACTGCACAGCGTCGATGACAGGGCGATCACGAACTCGCCGCGCTTGGCGACAACCACAAGAAATTTAGATGAATTACCGGAATGGGGTAATGGCGTAACGGTCATGGTAGGCTCCCTGGTTGGCTCGCTTTAATACTACTAACCCATACTACCGACAAAAAACAAGATTGTCCACGGAAGTTTTAGCACTGTCTGCGCCTGGCCGCATAGTCAGCCGCGAATGCCTTCGGGCTGGATGCTTAAACTGGGCGCTGCCGCTGGAGCAGCAAGGCGTAGTTTGCTTCGAATAAATCTTTTTTGGCCGAGTAGGGGGTGCTCGACTTCGACGAGATAGATTGCCTGGCTCAAAACGGTCGCGTTCACCGCCATTGCCGCGTCGGTTTGGTCGGTGACATGCGGGCGGTAACCCAGACCGACCCAATCTGTTTCGGTGTAGCGGACACCCAATTGAGTCAGCGAGCGGTAGAGGGCGGCATGCAGCTCAAGGAGAGCCGGCGACGCCTGGATCACGGCAACCATGGTTCGATGAGGGCCGAAAGCAATCCGGTCGGTTGCGTGTAAACGGAGCGGCTCGGTTTGATCAATCAACGGCCGAATGGAGTCGACCAAGGCGCTTGGTGACAAGCTCGAAAAGAACCGGTGCATCAGCGTACAGTGCAGCGGCATCACTTCGTAGACACTAGCCGTTGTCAGCGGCTCGACTTCTAGCGTCAAAAAATAACAATGTTCACCGTCCATTCGTCTATTGTAGCAAAATGCTGGCGTGAAGCCGGCGCCAGTTAGTAAAATCTGGTTAGCCGTGCTGACAGCCTCAAGGTGTCTCCTATAGTAGCGCGTCGGAAAAGGGGAAAGAGGTTAATTTTACAGCGCGCGGCACTAGCTGGATGCACCACAGAATTTAAGTCTATATGGACCAGATTAATGAAGCGTTCAGGGTTGACTTCTTGCCACCGGCGGTTCGGGCAGGCTCTGGCCTCGAACTAACGGCTAGCTGCTGTTAAGCACGGACAAGATGTTGCCGGCCGGGTCTTTGAACCAGGCGATGTCTGGCCCGCGATTAGCCGACTTACCCCGGGCGACGCCCTTTTCGTCCGTCATGTCGGTGTAGTGTTCGAACACAATACCTTTACTCGCCAGTTCGTCGACTGCTTGGTCGATATCGTCTACCGGAAAATTGAGAACAGTGAAGGTGGCTGGCGCATGATCGTCTTTTTGATACACTAAGACTCCATTGCTGCCGGTAACTTTAAGTTTGAGCATGCCCGTCGTGTCTTCCATATCGAGTCCAAGAATCTGACCATAAAATGCTTTCGCCGCCGCTAAATCGTTGACCGAAAAACCGCTAAATGCTTCGCTAGCTCGTAACATAATTCCTCCCTCATTTGATTTATGTGAGTACTAGTATACGCTGCCAAGTAAACTATTTCAGGAGCCGCGATGCTACCTGAGTGAGTTATACTGAAACCATGGCAGAGGTTTTGTTTGACACGGTTATTGGGGAGGTAGTGTTAGCAGCTCAATCTGATAGTTCGGTGCCCGAGTCTAAGGGTTTGGTCCCACTTGGAGAATTATTGGATGCACCGGTTATCCCATACGTCCTGGGTGACTTCGAAAAAGAAAACGCCGAAACGTGGGATCGCGAAAAGTGCATCGATGCGGGCAAATTAGCATTGAAAGCGCTGGAGAAACAAGGAGTGCCACAGCCTCTGAAAAGCCGGCATATGGCGCGCTTAGCGATACTCGGTATTGTGCCCTACCAGCATGTGTATGAGCCGCACTTTGGTAATTTCTCGGCCTATAAGTCCGCCATAGGCTCTCCGTTTAGATATGACAGAGTTACCTATAAGAATTGGAGCACGCGTGAATTCGTAACGTATGCCAAGCAGACCCGCGAGCGGCTGGGCCGGCTGCCGCTACTACAGGATTATATTAAGCAGTCCAATCAGCGCGAAGGTCCAAGCTTCAAACTCATCCAGAACCGAGTTGGCGGTATCAAATCACTGCACGATAAACTCGGCTATCCCGATACTCATGCTTGGGCTGAAGACGACTTTATTGCGTGGGGAATTCGAGTAATGAAGGCCAATCCCGACAAAAAAGTTAATCTGTATATGGTCGAAATATTATCGAATAGGGGTCGTGGCCCTTCGATATGGACGCTCTATGATAGGTGTGACGATGGTTGGGCGGCCCTCAAGCAAAAAATTAACGCTGATGGCAAGGTCCAAATCGAGGCAGAGGCCGCCGCCCGTACCACGAACCTGGCCGCCTATGAAGTCTTGTTGAATAGTGGTACGTTGCCGGCCAGAGTTGCAGCGCAAACGGACCAAGAAAAATTGAGTGTGCATGGCCGTTACTCCGTGGTGCATGACCTTACGCGAGATGTTTCCAAGTACCAACTGGCTAAACTCCTGACGTGCCACCCCGACCAATTCATAACGCAGCTCCGCAAGATTAAACCAAGTCTAAGCGCGGCGATTATTGAAATAGCCGCAGAATCAGCGCAAGTGTTTGACGACATTTGGCCGGCCGAAGCTAGTGACGAGTATTTGCACGTCGAGAGTCACGAAATAGACGCATTGCGCATGTTACGTTCAGCCCAGAAGCGAAGATATGATCCGAGTACCAAACGGGCAGCAAGCTGACCGGCTTGGGTTAGTAGCCGAATCGCGGTAACAGTACGGATGTTAACTCTTGAAGCGTCAAAGTAGGCAAGCAGTGTCTAGACCTTAGCGCAATGAACTCGATAGGTCGTTATTAGCGGGTAGCCGTTTTGCATCTGAACCGGTCTGCCTATAGTGCTATGAGGGATGCCTCAGCTCAGCTGGGCTTGGCACAAGTGCTTTACGGCGGATGATTATCAGGGCCGCCATAGTAGCATTCGCAAGTAATAAGTAGATTGGATAGACGAGCCCCGCCGGGCTGGGACTAGTGATAGCTAACAGAGTCAATAACGAGGCAAAGCCGCAGATTACGAAGGCCAGCAGGGTTTCCTCGTGGGGTTTTTGCCAAATATGTTTGTAGGTGGGTAGTGCGGCAACCAGATCAATCAGGGTGACTGCAATGATTGCCGTCAGTGGACTGTCGAACACTAACCACAGCATTAGGCCGACCGCTGCGCCGATTTGGCACAGAATATCAATCCGTTCAAATTGGCGGTCACCGTAGTAGAGGCCGAGGATGACTACAAACATAACCTCCCCGACTGAAGCAAACGACAGTACGGCAGCCGGAATTTGCCCGGCGGCAAGGGCGGCGCCTCCCGCAATTGCCCCCAGCAGCCCCCAGTTAAACCAGGAAATGATCCGTGGCTTCGTCTTTCTTTTAACAATATCGATCAGGTAGGGGATAGAGCTGGCGACAATGAGTATCGAACTAGCTATTAGTAATATGTTGCGGGCGTCATGGTTCATAGGGTGCCTCAATCATAAACTGTGTAGGTTATTCAGACAAATAAATGGTCTTAGCCAGCAAAAGCCGTATCAAGTAATTAGTAGCGTGTATAGAGGGCTGTAGCGGTTCAGCCAAGCTGGCGCTCAAAGCTAGGCTTACTAGTCTCCTGTAGCGAGTAGCCCGAGTCTAACAGCACGTTAGTTTGACATGTTAACTGAGTGTTATAGGATACGTTTATGGAGAAAGACCCGTCACAAAATACGCTCGAGACCTATCAAGCCGAGGTGTTTAATGGTCTGAGCCGACAATTCAGCAACCTAGAATTTAGCCAGCTCGGTAAACTATTTTTAGGCAGCGGCACTGTTCGAGAGTCGCGGACCAGAACTTTCGGCCGCTACAACTGCCCGGCGTTTCACGAGTTGCAAACCACCCGCTATTTTCTCGGCAGTGTTAAGGAAACGACTCATAACTATCTTATTTATTGGCCGCTGGGTGGGGATGGCGAAGGCAAGTCGGCCGGATTTGGGACCTACTATGATATCGACATTGAAGCCAATACCTTGAGCGTAACCCAATGGGTCAGTGGGCACCCGGCGAGCCAAGAATTAGCCGCAACTTATCCTCACTATCGGCTGCAACACGCACCACCGGAACAGCAGTGGCAGCAACTGGCTGAGCTGATAGCAGCCTACGGCGACACGGTCTGAGCCAAGTCGGATTGACCCTCGGCCCGCTCGACAGGGTTGTGGCCTACGCTACCGGCGAGGTAGCCGAAGTTTGCGATTGCCGATAAGGCGATGCCAGCGTGCAGGGTAACATCCGAAGCCCGTTTGATTTGTATGGCCAGATCCTCAAGGTTGTTCTGCTCAGCCACTCGAGCTGCCAGCCGAAGTCCCATCCCCGCCCGCTGTCCAAACATCCCAACTTTTCCGAAGCGACTCGGCTGTGGCGGCGCCTGCCCACCTAGTTTCCCGGCGCTATAACCAATAGTTTTAGTTGCTACGAGACCGAGCATCGCGACGCCCTCTGTTTGAGTGAGTAAGCCAGCCTCGATGAAAACTGGAACGCCTACGACAATCAGCGCTGCGTCCGACACCGCGTCAGCGGCTTCACCGATAGGGCTTTTCGTACCGGTGGCGTCAGCTATTTTGCCATCTTGAATGTCTTTATACCCGCCGATGCCGAGAAGGATAGTGCCGAGCAACGCATGTCCAGCCCGAACGCAAGCCAAACCGCCCAAAGAGTAGACAGCGCCTTTGGCGGTTTCTCGGTTGCCGGGCGTGTCGATACCGTGCGTTTTGGCGGCTCTCAGTTGGTCTGGATTCCACTTTTTTGGAGGAATCTTCTCCCAATCCGATTGCCGACCGTCAATCCGGTGCATGTCTGGAAGCTGAAGTCTCATCCGTTTAGTGTTATGAATCCCCGGAGTTATTGCAAGCATAAGGGGTAACGGACACGGTCTTTTATTAGTTTACTTGCTAGAACGACCCAATAGGGGCTGCTACTTGCGGCTAGGCTATTAATTAGGTTAAACGCTCTGCCGTGCTCTATAATTGTTAGCAATATGGATCAATTTGGCACCGGTGCGAAGATAGTCATAGTCGAAGACGAGGTCAGCTTAGCTGATATTTACAAAGTGAGGCTCGAGATCCTCGGCTACACGTGTTTTGTGGCTACACAGGGTCTCGAAGCGCTGACTATAATCGAGCGTGAGCGCCCTAGTTTAGTACTACTCGACATAATGATTCCAAAGTTATCCGGTGATCAACTCCTCAAGGTTATGCGTACCACCGAGTGGGGCAAAAACATTAAGGTACTAGTTATTTCAAACCTGAACGAAGCCGATGCTCCAGCCGGCATTCGCGAACAGGGAATTGAAGGCTATGCTGTTAAGGCTAACCTATCCAATGACCAACTCGACCAGCTCGTCGACAGTATTCTCAAACCGGCTGACCAACAAGAAGACGTTTCTTTAGAGACTACAACTCCTTAAATCGCGTCGCGAAGTCTGTCGTGTAGCTAGTGCACAGCTAACGAAGCAGCGTTGAAGTCGATTATAAGCAGCAGCGATTTAGTCGCCGGCATAGTTGGTGCGCTATATCACAATATAGTGAAGTCCATTCATCTAGAACAATCATAATTATCGGGTAGATGTAGGTTTTATCGATGCTATTTAGGGCTGCGACCGGCCGGGCTGATGTCCTTAAAATTCACTGGTCAGCTTTAGCCGCGTCGATCAAGATGTAGCCGCCGCGTTCCTTCCAACGTTCAAATGTCGGGCTGGTACGGGCGTGTCGCTCACGCCACATATTGAAAGCGTCGCGGGAATAGACGACCGTTTGAATATCTTTTAGGCCGTCACCCCGTTCAAGGTGGGCGGCGGCGCCAGGGCCACCATTATAGCCGGCGGCGACGAGCTCAACGGTGTTGTTCCAATCAGGTGCTTGCCGGGCGCTGCCAAATTGGTCGCGTAGGTAGGCGAGGTAAGCGGCGCCAAACTCAACGTTGGTGCGCGGATCCTGCAGGTTATATTTGGCCCGTGGCGTCTTTAAGAATTTAGCAGCAATGTCTTTTGCTGTTGGCGGGGTAACCTGCATAAGCCCCAGGGCATCGTCGCTGCTTTTGGCTTTGGCGTCGCCACCCGACTCCAGTGTCATAACAATGGCTAGCAGTGTAGGGTCTAAATTGTATTTTTTTGCCATCTCGTCGATCAGGCCCTGCCAATGTTTGACTGTTGGCGGTACCCACGCGGCTGTGACGTCGGTCGATTGATAAGGCATTGGGACTCGGACAGGGGTTATGAGGGTACCCACGGCTACGATAGCGATAGTACTTATTACGCCTAGGCATAGCATCGACCAGTCGCGGCGAGAAAGCGGCCGGTAGGGCATTAGTTTTAGGTGGGCGGATGACATTTTCATAGCTACATCATAGCAAAATACACGTATATTGGAGATGAAGCCCACGTACCTGTCGGGCCGAGCGAACGAAAGTATTCTGAACCTTCGATACAGTAGTGGCTGAATATCGACCGCGCAGTTAAGCCTATATTAATTTTTTCCGACAGATCGCGCGTTACTAGTATCATTTATTGCTGATTGCGCTATAATTCACGATAATGCTTGAGGTTATCGGAACAAGTCTGGCAATTTTGCACGATACTTCGATTGTGGCTATCCTGAGGGACAATAACCCGGACATAGCCTATGCCAACACCTGGGACTTACCGGGCGGCGGACGAGAGCCGGGTGAGCCACCAATGGCCTGTGGGCTGCGAGAAGCTCAAGAAGAGGTGGGTTTATGCATCTCAGAAGCTTCGATTGTCTGGCAGCGGGATTATCCGCTGCGCTTACGGGAAGGTCTGGCCCGGTTTCTGGTGGCGCACATTGGGGCCGAGGCGGCTTGGGCAATTAGGCTCGGGGATGAAGGGCAGTCGGCGCGACTGATGCCGATCCAGGAGTTTCTTGATCGTTCAGATGTTGTCCCAGCCCAGCAGGAACGCTTGCGGGATTATCTGGGTAGCGTTGCGACTGACGAGGCGGTGGCGTAGCGGAAAGCTACTAAGTGAGTGGGGCGTATTAATTGGCGGCCGGTTGCCTACAGGGGCCCCAGGTTTTGGCGAGCTTGGCGGGCAGCACCGAACATGAACTGCACAAACGTGGTTGACAAAACTAGCTTATAGATTTAAATTTTGCTACAATAACGGCATATATCGTATAAAAAAGCCAAAATGAAAAAGCATCTCCAAAAACACAAACACCATTATATCGCTAGCTTTTTAGTGATTTTGGGAGCTGTCTTGGCGTATAGTCTGCTCGCTCCCCACTCAACCATGTTTGGCCGCTCACCGGTCAGGTCGGCGTACGCCTTAACCTACGACAGTACCGTTAACGTAATAATCGGCGGCGAGTATATGTCGCAAGCTTCAGTCGCGGTGACTTCGGGCCGACACATGTTCGGCACTTGCAATACTGGTCCGGGAGCAGCGTTCTATATCAGTGTCATGTATACACAGTGTAGCGGCGTACAATTTGGCCCGCCGGACGGGGTGACGATATATATGCCCCAGGCCCCGGCCGGTTTTTATGTCAGCGGCTGGAAAGTGCCGATCAATGGGACCGATGGTTCAATCGTTTGTGGCAGTACCCAATGTGACCTGAACTTTTATTCGGGTGTGGCCTATATAGAAGTTGATCTGAATGCTATCACTGAGCCGACGCCGCCCAACCTGTACGTTACCGGTACTAGCGCCAGTAGCATTAGCTTGCAATGGACGGCCGGTAGTCCCGGCAGCGTCACGTTTACGGACTATTTGTTTTATCAAGGTAGTAATTGGTTCCCCATCAGCGCGACTGCCTATACGTCAGCGGGGCTGAGCTGCGGTAAAACGTACAGTTTCTATGTAGCTATGCGGACGACAGCCGGGAATCGTAATTCAAACACTGTGACGGCTAGTACGTCCGCGTGTCCAGTAGCCACACCAACACCAACACCGTCACCAACACCAACGCTAACACCGTCACCAACACCAACGCCAACCCCACAGCCATCCGGTGGTGGGGGCGGTTCTACGTCGTCTCCGGCCTCAAAGCCCATCCAGGGAACAGCTGGTACTGCGGCGACTAATCTTCAGGCCAGTAATACGCAAGCGGCCGAAATTGTAGCCACCCCGCCCACGACGCCCGACGCCTTCACGGCTACGGCCAATCAGGGGAACGGCACCATATCGCTCGGCTGGTCCGATTCAACTGCGACGAGCTCGTTGCACTATCAGCTGGAACGCTCGCTGGATCAGGTGGCCTGGAAAGTCATTGACGCAAACATTTCCCAAACCGCTTACAGTGACTCCGCAACCAGTTTTTCAACCCACTATTACTATCGATTAACGGCCATTGATGACGCTAACCTGAGCTCGGCAAGCACCACGGCAGATGTCACTAGTGGTTCCTTTAAAGCTAACGCCGGCCTTGGCCAGGATATAACACTAGTGACTAAAGATGGGTATGCCCACGTAACGATCCCAAGTGCCGCCCTGGCCGAACCAGCAAACTGCTCGATTAGCGAAGTAACCAACGTACCACTGACGGGCAGCAAAGGGCAGCGTACCGTCGGGGGTCCTTACCAGATCATCTGTCAGCTAGCAGATACTTCTACCGTCCATACATTCCGGATGCCGTTGGCTGTTTCGGTGACACTGCCGGCGTCACTGCAAAAGCAGTACAAAAACTTCGAGTATCAGGCGTATTCACTGGATAAAAGTAGCTGGCAAACCGTCGAGATAAAACCGGCTGGTTCAATGAAGTTTGCACTGACATCCAGCCAAATGGCTCTCATCATCCTCGCCCAGGAAAAACACTTCCCGAAATGGATTATTGTGGTGCTTACCATCGTTGGCGTTGTGAGTGGTGGCGTTGTCGGCCTGGCCTATCTAGGTCAAAGGCTTCAGCGGAAACGACTTGAGGCTGTCGCCGAGGATTACTGGCATAAAACCAATGGCGTATAGAACATTTCCGGATTGCGTCAGTCGAGGACGACCCAGAAAAGCACCACAGCCTCAGGCGCTAATCTCTTGTGGCTAAGTAGAACGGTCGGGAACGCTATTGGCTATAAATTGCTGGCGTGATAGTTGTTACACTATTGACGTCTGCAACTTAGTGGTACAATTCACTTGAGTAAATCATAAGCAATAAGGAATAAGGCCAATCGACATGGTTAAAACCCCAAACTCTTTACTAAAGAAACTGGACTATCCCGTTCCCAAACATGCCAACACAATCCTATATATGTTTGGTGGTATCAGCTTGAGTGCATTTTTAGTTTTAATCCTGAGCGGAATTTTTCTGAGTCAAGTCTATAGTCCGACGCCTGATGGAGCTCACGCTAGCATTGTCTACTCGGTGACCCACATACCATTTGTCGATTTTGCTCGTAGCTTGCACTTTTGGGTTGCAAACCTTGTTGTTTTCCTGCTGCTTTTACATTTGACAAGAGTTTTTATCACTGGATCATACAAAAAGCCTAGGCGGTTGACCTGGCTCACCGGAGTGGCCCTACTTGGCATCACAACCTTCTATATTTTTATCGGCACTGTTCTAAAGATGGATCAGGAAGGCGCTGAGGCTTTGGGGCATATGCGGGAGAGCTTCGACTTATTTGGCATCCATATTGGCTTGACTAACGGAGGAGTTCCAGTCATTACGCAGCTTTTTTCTTGGCACACAACAATCCTTACCCTGCTGTTGCTAGGATTAATAAGCGTTCACATGGTACTCATAAAGATCAACGGCATATCGGCT
>JBBRZI010000007.1:0-34695 GCA_038236865.1 Saccharimonadales bacterium (SeqCode) | reverse complement strand
TTTTACGAAAGCATGGATCCCGCGGTGGCGGCGCCATTCAATTTCGAAGGTTTGAGTTTGCCCTGGCAAGTCGAGCCCTGGCGCACATTTTTAGAGGCATTTCACACGGCTCTGGATGAATTAAGTCCCCTCTGTGTTGCGAGTTATGCGTTTGGCAATCACGACCAGCATCGGTTGGTGACTCGGCTGGGCGAGCCGGCGGCCCGCGCCGCCGCCGTCTTGCTGTTAACCCTGCCGGGATTGGCATTTATATATAACGGTGATGAAATTGGAATGAAAAACGGTGAAATCCCAGCTGACCAAATCCAGGATCCGGGCGCCAAAGGGGGCGCCGGCCGCGATCCAGAGCGAACACCGTTGCAATGGACGGCGGGTAAGAACGCCGGCTTTTCGACTGCCGACATAACGTGGCTACCGGTGGCCGCCAATTACCCGACGCATAACATCGAGACTCAGTCACGCGATTCCGACTCTTTTCTATCGCTCTACCGGCGGCTCGGCCAGCTGCGCAATACCGAATTATCGCTGCAGCACGGTGAGTTCAAAGTGATTGATAGCGGTGACTCGAAAGTGCTCGGCTACGTTCGGAATGGGCAGAAGGCGCAACACACGGTACTTATAAACTTCTCAAAGAGCTCACGGAACTTTACGCTCAAGCCAGAGACTTTGTTGGGTGAATTTGTGCTTTCGTCTGATTCCCGAACAAAACTATCGCCGATCCAAAAAGGCAAAGTTCATCTGCGGCCACACGAGGCGGTTGTCTTTGCACGTTCCCACTAAGTCGCGTTTATTTGGAGGGCCATCGTCAACGCTGTAGCATCTAAGGTGCGAGATACTTCTGTCGAACGCCCGCCAGCTTAAGGAGCATGTTAAGCGAGCTATTGGGCCCGGGCCAATGCTTAGCTGCCAGTGCTGGCCCAACGCCTTCGAGCACGAATCGTAATACCACCGCGACTAAAATCGCATCATCAAGTTGGCCGGCGATTGGTATAAAATCGGGCACTAAGTCGATAGGCGACACCAAGTAACCAATAAGCAGGATGAGCAGAAATTTATACCTGGTCGCGACTGTCTTATCTTTAATTAGGTTCTTAAATAAGACAATACAGTCAGGAATGAAGCCACTGATCGCCCTTACTGCGGTTCGCTTACCCGTAGCAAAAAGAACTGAGACGAATGCGATATACAAAATTAGAACAATCATTAACAGAACAATAGAAGTCTTCATAAGCTAATAATACCAAAAGCGACCTCGCTATAACTAGGCCGCTAGATAGAGAGGTATATTTTATAACGAAATTGAAGGGCCGCCGTACACGCTATCGCAACTGTAGTTCAAGGGAGCAGGGAGCTTTTTATACCTGATAGGCGTTTTTGCTAGTAGATTGTTAGTACGTCTAATAGCGCGGCATTTAACATGTCACGGCGAACTTGCTGTCGAATAGCACTGCCCGCTTCATAATTAACATCTAGAACAGTCTTCTTTTGCATTAAATTATCACCAATAACTAAAAGTGCTGCTGACGGAATAGCGAAATGGTTAGACACAGCAAAAACAGTTGCTGCCTCCATCTCTACGGCATAGTAGCCTTCTTCTGACCAAGTTTGTATATCTTCCCATGTTTCAGCCATCATTGCTTGGCAGGTAATCGTCGGGCCGTTCCAGACTTTATGCTTTGACTCCAGTTTTTTAATGAGTCGTTGAGATAAGTTTTCGTCAGCACTGTGATGATTCTGCACATCCGGCTCATACATACGTGTCGTACTCTCGTCGGCATAGGCGTAGGTTGGTATGACAATTTCTGGTGAATCTGCTTCTGCTAATAGACCGCCACAGCTGCCGATAACTAGGTTAGCTTTACTGCCAAATAAACATGCAAGATGGGTCCACTCGCTTAACATCGTACCGCCATAGGCAACAGTAAACCAGTAGCGTTTGTCATTGACGGTAAACTCAAGGATTGGATCAAAATAGGGGCCGGCAAGCGTTCGGCTGTAGTCTACGGCTAGGTTCAGCTTTAGGAGCTCCTCTTTTAGCTGGTCGTATGGCCCGGGGTGAAAAGTCCCGAATACTATGAAGCCATCAACTACATAGTCTTCGGGCAATTTGTGGTGGTTTCTGTAATCAGCGGCTGTAAACGTTTTATACATCCCAGTATTGTACCAAACAAAAAAGAGTCTAGAAGCAGTCTCTCGTGATGTTTATGTTTGGAAGACCCAGTGGGATCGCTCCACTTTGTTGCGCTCCTCCGCTGCGGCGTGCTCACTACGAGCCCCTGCGCGCGTTCTCGCTCCGCCGCACCCGCTTCGTGCGTTCAGATTCTCTACGATAATCTCTCCAAATAAAAAGCCCCAGCATTGCTGAGGCTTTTTATTTGGAGGGCCCAGTGGGACTCGAACCCACGACACCCTGCTTAAAAGGCAGGTGCTCTAACCGGCTGAGCTATGGGCCCTCGTCGTCGGAACTTGCACCGTTACCTCGTTTTGCCTTTGGCAAAAGCTTCGGCTGACGGTTATGTTCCTCCTCCCAAATTCTCAAACGTGCCGTTTAAGAATTTGAATGCGGGAGGTGTTGGTTTCTCTATGGTTGTTCGCCCGTAAGAGCACAATCAAAGTAGAAATAACTCCTTACATTATCCGTACTTTTGGCCAAAAGTCAATCTGTTGGCCAATAGTGTAGGGGCTTAACTAAATATTAAATGACAGCTGCTAGATTTATGGAGGGCTTCAGGGTGGCAGTACAATACGCTGCACTTATGCAGAGCTTGTGGAAACACGCCTTTCAGCGCAATACGCTTTTATTACTGCTGAGTGGGGGCCTTATTGGTGGCGTTGGACTGGCGCACTTCGGGTTTACCGTTGGTGGGCTGTGGTGCCTATGCATGGGTGTGATCGGGTTATTATTGACGCCAAAAAAGTCATTTGGCACGCTGCTGTGCTACATCTTGTGCGGGCTAGCCATAGGCTGTTGGCGTGGTGGTATATTCATGCAAAAACTCGAGGTATACAATCAGTATTATTATCAAAATGTCACCCTGAATGTCGTGGCCTTGGACGACGGCGTCTACGGCAATAAATCGCAGCTGGCATTCACCGGGGGCTACATAACGTTGCTTGATGGGCGCCCGCTCGCCGGCAAGCTTACGGTATCGGGTTTTGGCAGGTCGGCGGTTTTCCAGGGCGACAAGCTGCGAATTGTCGGTAAGCTGTACCCAACTTTGGGATCAGCCCAAGGTCGGATGAGTTTTGCGGGGCTGCAGCTCGTGGCGCACCATACGACGGCCGTGTCCGAAGTTCGTCGCAAGTTTACGGCCGGTATGCAGACTGCTTTGCCAGAACCACTGAGCTCATTTGCGATGGGGCTGCTGGTGGGGCAGCGCGCGACGTTGCCGGCCGACGTCAAGCAAGATTTGTTAATGGTCGGTCTGACGCATATCATTGCGGTTTCGGGCTATAACTTGACGATCATGCTGCGGGCCAGCAAGAAGGTCTTGAACGGCCGTTCAAAGCGGCTGGCGACCATGTTGTCGTTTGGGTTGATTGCGGTGTTTTTGCTGGTAGCCGGTGCGAGTGCCTCGATTGTGCGGGCGGCTATCGTGAGCTCGCTCAGCATAGTGGCCGGCTACTACGGTCGGTCTTTTCAGCCGTTGACGCTCGTTACGCTGGCCGCTGCCATTACAGCCTATGCCAAGCCGTTTTATGTTTGGACAGACGTCAGCTGGTATTTATCTTTCTTGGCGTTTTACGGGGTGATGGTACTGGCACCGTTGATCGCGACCCGGCTGCCGGCGCGGGTCCGCGACTCGCTCGTAGGCATGGTGGCACTCGAGAGTTTGTGTGCCGAAGCCGTAACGCTACCGATTGTGCTCTACACCTTCGGGCAAATGTCGTTTGTCGGTTTGATTGCCAACGTTCTCGTCGCTGTTATGGTGCCCATCGCGATGCTGTTCAGCCTGGTGGCTGGGCTGGCCGGCATGTTGATTGGATCGATCGCAGGCTGGTTTGCCTGGCCGGCTGTGTTGGTACTGAGCTACATGCTCGATGTGGCCCGGCTTTTGGCGCGAGTGCCCCATGCTTTTGTCCAGCACGTCGGGTTGTCGCTAGCGCAAATGCTTAATCTGTACCTGATCGTCGTCGCCGTGACCGCTGGCTTGTGGTTTAAAACCCGTCTAAAAAGTGCTACAATAACAGATAAGAAACTGGTGGAACAGTAGGGCAGTGAAAGGAAATCATCAATGAGCGGTCACTCTAAATGGTCAACAATCAAGCGTGAAAAGGGAGCCAAAGATGCTGCCCGTGGCGCAACTTTCACGAGGCTGGGCAACGCGATTGCGCTCGCGGCCCGCAGTGGCATCGATCCGGACATGAACTTTTCACTCCGCTTGGCGATGGATAAAGCCAAAGCCGCCAACATGCCGGCCAACAACATCCAGCGGGCAATCGACCGTATCAAAGATAAAGACGCCGCCCTGATGCACGAGCTACTCTACGAAGGCTATGGCCCTGGTGGTAGTGCGATTCTCGTAGAGGTCGCCACTGATAATATCAACCGGACGTACCCGTTAGTCAGGCTCGCGTTTAACAAGCACGGCGGCAACATTGCCGAAAAGGGGGCGGTGGCTTTCCAATTCGACCATAAAGGCATGATTCGCGTCCACGGCACCGGCGATGATATTTTGATGGCCGCGCTTGATGCCGGCGCCGAAGACGTCCAGGATGAAGGCGACGAATCAGTCATTTATACTGATGCCAAAGCACTGGGCAAAGTCCGCGATACGCTCAAGGAAGCCGGCCTGAAAATTTCCGAGGCCGAGCTGACGTTTGTGCCCAATACGACGGTTGAGGTGACCGACGAAGCTACGGCCGGCAAAATCATGCGCCTGATGGATGCTCTCGACGAGATCGACGATGTTACCAACACCCACGTCAACTTCGACATCGCCGAAGAATTTTTAGCCTAGATGACGATGGTAGCCAGTTCAATTTTAAACGATGAGCCGGGCTGAGCATGCGCATACTGGGGATTGACCCGGGGACCGGGATCCTGGGCTTTGGCGTGATCGATCTGGTAAAGGGGCAGCCGATATTTGTTGATGCTGGTGTCATTCGGACACCGGTCCACGAAGATGACAGCGTCCGGCTACTAACAATTTATGAAGAGTTAACGGAGATCATCCAACACAGTAAACCGGATGCCATGTCGGTCGAGAAGTTATTTTTTGCCCGCAACGTGACGACGGCCATGACGGTCGCCCAAGCCCGCGGCGTCGTGCTGCTCACCGGCATGCAAGCTCACTTGCGCATCGCCGAATACACCCCGATGCAAATCAAGCAGGCCATCACCGGCTACGGCAGCGCCGATAAAAAGCAAATGCAAGAGATGGTACGCGTTATCCTAAAGCTCAAGGACGTCCCGCGGCCCGATGACGCCGCCGATGCCCTGGCCGCCGCTATTACCCATTCGATGAATGTGCGTTAGAGCCCATCGCCCGGCGCTTTCCGCTCGTGAAAACCACATAAACCAGCTGGTATGACATAATAGGGGTAATGATTGCCACACTTTCGGGGATAGTATCGGAAAAGCTGCTCGACAGCCTGGTGCTCGATGTTCACGGCGTTGGCTATGGTTTGTATGTGACTGTTGAAGAGGGTGATCGCTTGGTCGTGGGCCAGTCGGCTGCCATGTTCGTCTATGAGCATATCCGTGAACAATCGCACGATTTATTTGGCTTTATGAGCCGAGATACCAAGAGCTTGTTTGAACAGTTGCTGGGTGTAAACGGCGTCGGCCCTAAAATGGCCCTTAGCGTCCTCGGCATTGGTTCGGCGACGGACGTTCGGCAGGCGATTGCTAGTGGCGACACCAAATCAATCCAGTTAGCCAATGGCGTCGGTAAACGGGTGGCCGAGCGGATTATCGTTGATTTGAAAGACAAGGTCGGGCTGGTCGGCGTCGATCTTCAGAGTACGGGCATGTTGCGCGGAGAAGGCATGTTGCTGCAAGATGAAGCCGTTGAGGCGCTGGTGTCGCTGGGCTACACAGCGGCCGATGCTGCGACAGCCTTGCAATCGATTGATAGTTCGCTACCGAGTGAAGACCGGATCAAACTGGCGCTGACTGGTAAGAAGTAGTGGCAATTCCAGCTGTACAGCTCGGTACCGAGCAAGTAATCCCCCAGATTGGGCTTGGCCTGTGGCAAGTCAAAGACGCGGCGGAGTTTAACCAAGCCTTTGACGCCGCGCTGTCGGCTGGGTATCGGCACTTTGACAGCGCGCAGGTGTATGGCAACGAAGCTATGCTTGGTGACGCATGGAAGCGGCACGGTCTCAAGCGCGCAGATATTTTTATTACGACTAAAATCGCGATTGACCAGTTCGGCTCCAGCCGCACGCAGCGTAGCTTTGCCGAGTCGCTCAAAAAACTACAAACCGATTACGTTGATCTGTTGCTGCTTCATTTCCCGGTACCAGTTTTGCGTAAAGCAGCCTGGCAAGCACTCGAAAAAATTCATGAGGCAGGCGGTGCCCGCAGCATCGGCGTCAGCAATTACACGATTAAGCACTTAACATCGATGGACAGCTACGCCAAAACTCGGCCGGCGGTTAACCAGGTTGAACTCCATGTCTTCTTGCAACAGGCTGAGCTACTGGATTATTGCGCGGTGCAGGGGATCAAAGTAGAAGCTTATTCGCCGCTGGCACATGGTAAAAACATGGCCGATCCAACGGTCGCTGCCATCGCAAAAATGTATGGTAAGAGTTACGCCCAGATCATGTTGCGCTGGTGCATTGAGCGCGGTCTAATCGTATTACCAAAGTCGGTAACACCGAGCCGTATTCAGGAGAACATTGCCATTTTTGATTTTAAACTGTCGAGTGATGATATGGCAGCCCTCGCCAAGTGCGACCAGAACATGCGTACCTGCTGGAGCCCGGTCCACGTACCGTAGCGGCGCAATAACTTCGCCGAATGCGGTATACTACTTTGGTAATGATTGATCGAATTGTGAATACGGCGGCGCCGGAGGAAGATCCGGTAGAGATTGAACAAGAAATCACGCTGCGACCGCGTGACTTTGCTAGTTATACCGGCCAGGAACGGCTCAAGCAGAACCTCAAATTGGCGATTAAGGCTGCCCGCAAACGCGAAGAGCCGATGGACCACGTGTTGCTCTATGGGCCGCCCGGGTTAGGCAAGACCACCATGGCCAGCGTGATCGCTTATGAAATGGGCGCCCAAATTCGTATCACCAGCGGGCCGGCCATCGAGAGAGCCGGCGATCTGGCCAGCCTACTGACTAATTTGCAGGATGGCGATATCCTGTTTATCGATGAAATCCACCGTCTGCACCGCTCAGTCGAAGAAGTGCTGTATAGCGCCATGGAGGATTTTAAGCTCGACATTATGATCGGCAAAGGACCGAGTGCGCGCAGCCTGCGCTTGGATTTGCCCAAGTTCACGATTATCGGCGCCACGACGCGAGCCGGGGCATTGGCCGGCCCGTTACGTGATCGCTTCGGCCACATCCACCGCTTAGAATTCTATAAACCCAATGAAATCGAGCAGATTATTCACCGGACCGCCGGTATCCTGAACGTCAAGATTGATAACGCCGCCGCCGAAAAACTGGCGACGCGTTCACGCTTGACGCCGCGCATCGCTAATCGTTTGCTCAAGCGCGTTCGTGACTATGCCGACGTCAACGGCGACGGCATTATCGATACCATGGTTAGTACCCAAGCCCTCCAGTTGCTCGAGATTGATGACCTCGGCCTCGACCCGGCCGACCGCATGCTGCTGAACGCCATCATCGAAAGCTATAACGGTGGCCCGGTCGGTGTCGAAACGCTGGCGGCTTTAACGTCGGAAGAGCGTTCGACGATCGAGGATTTTATCGAACCGTATCTAATGCAAATTGGGCTGCTTGAACGCACGCCGCGCGGCCGTAAAGTGACGCCCAAAACCTATAAACACCTCGGGAAAACTCAGCCGGCCGTGGTCGGTCCAACCCTACTCTAATCTGCGCTATAATGGGGATATGAATCCACAAAACCAACCCGCCAACCCCTATCAACCACCACAACCAGGCCAACCAACCCAGGTCAATAATCCCCTCAATGTCATGCAGAAGGGCGAGCGCAATATCTTTGAAGTTAAGCGCCACCCATTTGGGATGTTTGGCATCTATGCGGCCGCTGCCGTGATGCTGGTTGTGCTGGCGGGTATTGCCTTTATCGTGTTACCATCGGTGGCCGGTGATTCGACGCAGATTATGTCTATCGGCGCCGTGGTGTTCCTGATATTTGTGATATTTACGCTACTATTTTTGACGATCTCGCACATTGTCTACTGGGGCAATCGCTGGATCCTGACGACGGACAGCCTGACTCAAGTTACCCAACGGAGTCTATTCGATAAGCGTAATAGCCAACTGAGCCTGGCTAATCTGGAAGACATTACCGCCGAGCAGGAGGGCCTGTTGGCCCACATGTTTGGCTTTGGCACGCTGCGCGTCGAAACGGCCGGTGAACGCAGCAAGTTTGTGTTTACCTTTTGCCCAAACCCCAACTATTACGCCCAACAGGTGCTGAACGCCCGCGAGCAGTATGAACAGGGCTTACGGGAGACAGAACAGCGCCCAGCTCCGTCAGCGTTTTCCAATCCTGGGCAACCATAACCCGCTGATAACGGGCAGGTACGACGGTTGGGCTCGCCGGGTGCTTGGCTGCGCGCAGCGCTTATTCTTGGAAGGGGTTGTTGCGGGCGTCATTAAACAGGGCTTGGACGGTGACGCTGTTGTCTTGCAGCTGTTGCAGCTGACGGACGGTGGCCTTGTCGATATGGGCCGCTTTAATCGGTTTAGTCTGAGCGTTGATTTGCTCAGTGGTCGGTTGGGCGTTTGACAGCGTGGTAATTTGCAGCAGAACGTAGCCATAGACGCCGGCCACAATGACGATAAACACCAATACCTTGAAGCGATTGAGGTTCTTCAGTATGGCGAGTACGACTGGCGGCAGCTGGGTGGTTTTTAACTTAGTCATGGTTTTATGTAGCTATTTAGAGTTAGTATAAACGAAAACCGATTAGGGTTGTTGGGGTCGGGGGTAATGTTGAGGCTGGTTACTTGGGCGGTTAAGCGGTTTTGTTCGAGTGCCGACAGGAAACTAATGAGCTGTGAGTATGACGCGGGATAGTTGCTATCGCTGCTGACGTTAATTTGCAGCACATACACCCCGGGAGCGGTCAGTACAGGCGTTAGCTGCGATAAGGCGGCGCCAGCAGCGCTGGACGGGCTGGTGAGTGCCGGAGCGGGGGTTGTGGCCGTTCCAGTCGCCTGGCCGCCGTTACCGAGGCTGGACGAAGGGAATGAGATCGAGCCGAGGCGAACGCTGTTATTGGCCGCCAGCTTGACGATCTGGCGGACTGCCTCAGCCTGGTTTTTATTTTCGGGCACGACCACTTTGGCGATTTTATACAGGTCATTGTAGGTAATGATATCTTTTTTAGCTTGGACGAGGCCGCCCTGCTGTTCATTAACGGCTAGTAGCTTGGCTTTGAGCCCAACCAGTTCGGTTGACTTTGTTTGGAGTAAGCCCTGAATGCCGTAGGCACTGCCGAATAGCCCCACGGTGAGCAAGAATATAAGGGCAATCATCAACAGATAGATGTGCTTGCTATGAATCATTTGGCACCTTGGTTAATAAACAAGAATGGATTATTGTCGGCGAACAGGGCCCGGATAGTTACGATGCAGGGGTAGGGGTCAACCTTGGCCTGCTCGCCCTTGGGGCTGGTGCAGGTGATATTACCGATGTCGGCTTTGGCAAAGATCTTATTGGCGGGGTTGGCCAGATTGACTTGTACTTGGGTAGCCGTGCCGTAATCAGTCGTGTGGGCGATAAGATCGAGCCCGCCGGTCGTTTTGTTGATGTTCAGACTGGCCAGGATTGCGCCGCTCGGCATGGCAGCACCAATCTGGGTGATGAGCTTGGAAAAGAGGACTTCCTTAGACAGGACTTGGGCGGCCAAGCGCAAACTACTGCTAATGTCTTTGACTTGTTTGTCGGTTTCTTGGAGGTGCTCTTTTTGGAGCTTGGTTTGAACGTTGGCGACTTGCTGGTTGTAGTTAATGACCGACTGCTGGAGGTTGAGTAGCCCGTACGTCGCCAGGGCACCGACGCCGACGAGAGCCACGAGCAGGGCAGCCACCCATTTACGCAGGGCGACGTTACGCCGAGCATAGCTGTAACCGGCTTTGGTTTCTGGGGGCAGTAGGTTGATCATAGCCGGAAGGCCTTTTTGGGGTCAATCAGGCTTAAGCCGGCCACCGTGGCGTACATTGGCTTGTCGGCCGGGCTCGGCGGCTGTAGCCCCTTGTAGTTAAAGTATTGCCACGGATCGGTGTGGCGAACCGCTAGGCGGATGACATTGGTCAGATACTCACTGATGCCGGGCATGTTGGCGCCGCCACCGAGCGTGATAATCTGTTGAATTGGTCGCTCGGAGCCGTAGCGCTCTTCGTAGTACCGAATCATGCGGCGAATTTCCTTGACGAGCTGGCTGAGGATCGGCTCAAGCGCCTGCAGGATTTCTGGTTGCCTTTTGCTGAGCCCGAGCCCGTATTTGGTTTTGATCAGTTGCGCCTCGGCCGCGGTAACTTTGAGTTTCGCTTGAATGGCTTTCATGAAAATGTCGCCGCCAGCCGGAACGGTGCCTGTGACTAAGATGTGTCGGTCGTAAATACTAATGTCGGCCGACCGCGAGCCAAAGTCGATAATCGCGGTCGCGACGTCACTCTGGGTATCGAGCGAAAACAGGCGGCCCGACGAGCTGAGGGTCGGCTCGATGACAATTGCCTCGAGGCCGAGGATCTGGGCAAAATCTAAATAGGAATCAACGATCGTTTTAGGTACGGCCACCGCAAACAACTCCATATGTTCGTCATCCTCTTTGATAATTTCATAATCGAGATAGAGCTCGGATAGAGGGGTGGAAATGTATTGCTCGGCTTCCAGCTGGACGGCTTCGGCCAGCTCGCCGGCTTTGAGCTTAGGTAACTGCAGGGAGCGGGTGAATGTCCGGTAGGCTGGAATAGCAATCGCGGCCCGCTTGGTTGTGATATCACCAATCAAATGATGTTCGAAGAGGTCGAGGGCTGCCTTGGCGATGAGCTCTGGCTGCATCACGACACCATCGACAATGGCGCTGCGTTCGAAGGGAGTGTAGCCGTAGCCAATGACTTGCGGCAGCTTGGCTTTGCCGGTGGCCGATTTAGGAACAGCTTGGTTGATTTGCATAACCTTAAGCGAGCTCGGACCAATATCGAGCCCAAACAAGGGTTTGTCGCGGAAGAAATAAGGGATTTTGGTTGTTTTAGTCATGTTGCCCATCGAAACATAAGTGCTTTGCTCTTAGTATATCAGATTGTTAGCTATCTGATTTCTTGATTTCTCATTGCTTGCGGTACCCCTGCACGACATAGACGGTCGGACCGCCCAGTCCGATGGCCGCCCCGAATGTCAATGTGCCAGTGTTATTCATTAGGATGGTTTGCCCAATCAAGGCGCCAATCTGGCCGCTGTTGCCAATTGACACCTGTGACCAGTAGGCGTAGAAGATGGTGTTGGGCGCTGATGACGATTGTTGCAAATTGATAGTGGTGATGGCGCGCGAATTATACAAGTCGGTCCCGGTTTGCGTCGTGCAGTCTGGCGAACAGCCGCCGGCGCTCCAAAACGTAAAGATTTCAAAGCCGGTGCTGCTGGCGTTGGAGACTAGCTGGGCGCTATTGGAAAAGGTAGCACCGGCCGCGCCGTCGATCATGATGTTTGGTACGGTGGCACCGAGCGCATCGGCGACAATCAGTTGGCTGCTGTTGACCATGGTCAGTGAGCCGGTAATCCAGACATTGCCCTGGACGGTAACCTTACATTTTGTGCCGATACTAACATTGCCGGTTATTTTGGTGTTGGCCGGCCAGATGAGGGTTTGAGTGCCGCCACACGAGGCCGCCGCGCTGGTCATGTTATTGGTAACGGCACTCTTTTGGGCGGCGCGGTTGTAGGTCGGCAAGGGCTGGGGGGCAACTGCTGCACCCGCCACTAGGCCTGGACTACTCATACCGGTCCCTGTGGTCTGGTTGGTGGCTTTAACGGTGCCGTAGATATGCGCCGACGGGCCATTGATGGTGATCGGTTGACCGTGTTCGCCACTATTACAGACGCGCGGGTAGGTTGCATCGGGCGGCACGGGGCAGATTTGGTGGGCAACGCTGACGTTGAGGGGGTTGGTGCTCAGCCCGATCTGCGCGGTATTACTGAGGCTGACCTCACCATTGATAAAGACATCGCCACCGACAATCTTTGAGCTGTTGCTCATAAACAGGCCACCCTCACCGCTAATGATGCCAAAACTGCCATTGGTGACGGGCCGCAGATCGACGGCAATTTTAACGGACCGTGATGCGCTGGTGGCCGAAGCCGGTGCGTAGCTGCGGCCGGTGATGAGCAGAGTTTTGGTCACGGCGTTGTTAACGACGGTCACGGCGTAGGTCGTGCGGATTTTGGTTTCATTGTGCAGGGTGACTTCGCCGCCGGTACCGGCCCAGGCGTTGTTGAGGCTGATCTGTTCGACGGCGTAGTCGGCCCCGGCGTCAGCGCTGAGTTGGGCTTGGCTGTGCCGCTGATCCTGGGTGGCGACCTGCAAACTAGTCAGTGACAGCTGCATGTAGTAGGTGGCAATCAGGATCAGGAAGGGCAAGCTCAGCAAAAACACTAATAATATTGAGCCGGTTTGGTCGCGTGGACTGTATTGTGTCATGTTAGAACCTGTTCCTTAGGGTTACACGCAGACTGTTGGTGACGCTAATCGGGTCGCCGGGGTCGTTGCGTTGCATGGTGAGGGTAATGTTAACCGAGCGAGCCAGGCTGCTGGTAGTAGTCAGGACTGCATCTTGATCGTAGAGTTTAAACGTCATGCTGCTGACGTAGCTGGCAAGCTGCGTATCGGCAGGGCAGCTCGGCGTGGCGAGGGCGGCCGGGCAAGACGTTTTGAGTGTTGTTCCGGTGGCGGCAGGGTTGGCTAGGGTTCGTCTCATGAGGGTCGTGCCATTTTTGTAATACACCAGTTCATTCATGTAGGGGCTGCCCGTGGCGGCGTCGATGATGTAGCTGTGGCTGGTATCGACCGCCGGAACCGCCAGGATAATCACAAAGTTTGTATTGCTCGTATTCCAGCCACCGACTGGGGCGTTGGCGTCGGGGTTGGTATTGGTTTGGCGAACGCCATCGCCAAAGCGAATGTTCTCGACGGTTGTGCGCAACAGGTTTTGCGATGTCAAAGTCATTTCCGATAGTTTACTGTTACGGGAGATGATGACGAAGTAATTGGTGACGACACTCAAAAACAGAATACCGACGAGCGCCATGACAGAAACGGCGACCGTTACCTCGACGAGTGTGAACCCGCCCTGTGACCGTTTGGTGTTATTGCCCGACACCGAGTTCCCCGATGTAAGTCGTATAGTTGAAGGTATTGGGTTGGCCTTGATCGTTGTAGGAAATGGAAATATCAATCTTTTTGAGTCCGGTGGCTTGGTCGGTGACGGTCAAGGTGGCGTTGCGCGATGGTGGTAGCTGGGTGGGCAGCTCGGGCTTGAGGTTGGTGCTACCGTTCGTAAGGCTGTTATAGCCGGCGTTACGGAGGGCTTCAGTTTTGGCTTCGACGTAGGAGTTGGCGAGGTTGAGGTAGCGGCCGCGCTGGCCGACGTGCAAGTACGTCACGACGACCTGGTTGAGCGACGCCACCATGATGCTGCCGACGGCGATTGCCACCAAGACTTCGACAATCGTGAAGCCGGCTGTGGCAGTAGTCTTTATACTTCTCATGCTTAGTATCATTATAGTATATAACTCCCAATAGCCGGTAGGTCTTTTGCCATGACTGGTACTGTCTGCGCTGAGCATTGGGTGCTACTAAAAAAGACCTGAACATTACTGCTCAGGTCTTAATCTATAATCCCAGATTACTAGTCTAGATTAGCTTTGGTGTACGTAGCGGCACCATTGACGGTTCCTTCGTAGGAAGCGGTCAAGGTGTACTTGGCACAGGTCGTGTCGGTTGACTCACAGGACGCGTTAGCGTTGTCGGTCACCGCGTAGGCGTATGACTTGAGCACTGGCGCAGTTACGAGCGTGCTAACCCCTGGGTTAGACGGATCGGTCATGGCACCAACATCAAGGCTCTTCATGTTAATAGTGCGCCATGCACCGCTGTTCATGTCAGTCAGTGATGGGTAGTAACCATTCTGGCTGTAGAACGCTTCGATCTGAGTCTGCAGTGATTGCAGGTCAACCTGGCGCTTGCTGTTACGGGCTTTGCTCTGAATGCCGCCGTAGGTAGTAATGACTAATGCAGCCAAAATACCAATCACAACGATGACAATCAAAAGTTCCACAATCGTGAAACCACTTTGTCGCTTTTTAAGTGAGATCATAAGGACCCACCCTCCTTGATTTATTTGTTGATGATATGATCATCGAAACGCACAAAGGTGCAGTCTCGACTATCTGTCCATGATTATAAACATAAGTGTGTTCAAAGCAATAGATCTGTGGATAAGTTTTAAGCTTACTGGTGTAAGATTAGCGACACTTAACCGCCAATGTTTTTGGATAAGTTGGCAATTGGACCCATCACCGACGCGGCAATCAGCCCGACGGCTGCACCGAGGCCAACAATCATAATCGGTTCAATAATGGCCGCCAAGCCATCGATCAGCACGTCGACTTCCTCTTCATAAAAATCAGCAATCTTCGTCAGGACGGTATCGATCTGACCGGTCTCCTCACCGACAATTAACATTTGGGAAACAATCGCCGGAAAGTGCTTGCTCTTACTGATTGGGTCACTGAGTGGTTTACCGTTGCGGACTTCTATGGCCGCGGCCTTCAGCTCGCCTTCAATGACTTTGTTACCGAGCGCCGCACCGGTGACTTCGAGGGCATCGAGTACGCTGACGCCCGAACCCATCAGCGAGGCAAACGTGCGCGAGAAGCGGGCAATCGCAATCTTTAAAATGATGATTTTAACAACCGGCAAGCGCAGCAGCAGGCCATGAAACTTGTACATGCCGGCCTCGGTGCGGATGTAGCGCAGCAGATACACGGTGCCGACGGCTACGAAAGCCATGATAAACAGCAAGTTCGGCAGCTTATTGACTAGCGGTATCATATTGAGCAGGGGGATATGGCTGATGATGGAGCTACTGACACAAAAATTACTGATGTTGAGCATGACGACGGTGTAGATCGGTAGTTTAGCGTTCGGACCGCCCAAATCGAGTAGAATTTTACCAATTTTCGGGACGATCAGCAGCATGATGCCGAAGAAGGCCATCACGGTAATGCTGAGGATGACAATCGGATACATCATGGCGCTCTTAATCTTTTTGCGGATCGAGGCATCTTGCTCAACTTGTAAGGCGAGGCGACCAAGGATCTCGTCCAAAATACCGCCTTCTTCGCCGGCGCGGACCATGTTGACGTAGACTTCACTGAAGACATTGGGGAATTTGGCGAACGCATCACCGAGTGGAAAGCCACTCTCGACATCTTTAGAGATGCCAGCTAGGACTTCGCGCATATAGGCATTGTCGGCATTGACCTGGAGGGCCGCCATGGCCCGCGACAGTGGGACGCCGGCGCTAATCATAGTCGAGAGTTGGCGGGTGAAGATGACGAGGTCGTTGAGTTTGACCTTCTTTTTCGGGCCAAACAGGGAGCCGCTTTTATGTTTTTTGTCCTGATCGACGAGGATAGGGGTGACGCCTTGTTTACGCAGTAAGGCGAGCAGGGCTGGCTTACTGACCGCTTCGGCACTGCCGGATATGGTACGGCCCTCGGCGGTGGTGGCTTTATATATAAACTGCATAGCTTATTCGCTGCTCGTGACGCGTAAGATTTCTTCTATGGTGGTTTGACCGCGCATGGCCTTGACGAGCCCATCGAGCTGCATGGTGAGCATGCCGGCGGTAATCGCCGAAGTCTCGATGGTTTCGCTCGAGGCGTGGCTGACAATTAGCGTCTGGATAGCGGTAGTGTTTTGCAGTACTTCATAAATCCCGATCCGCCCCTTGAAGCCAGTGTGGTTGCAATTATCGCAGCCATCATCAGGGGCTTTAAACAGGCGGGTAATTGCGGTCGGGCTACTACCCAGTTGGTCGGCATCGGCACCCTTGCCGACGTTTGACTTGCCAATCCCATCGGCCAGAGCCGCGGCGTCGAGTTCATTCATTTTCTTGAAGCCGCCGTTATTATCGAGCTGGAAGGATTTGACCAATTGCTTGAGGCTCGGGGCATCGGGGGTGTAGGCGACGCGGCAGTTGACGCACAGGCGTCGCACCAAACGCTGGGCGATGATAACACGAACGGTGCTTGCAATCAGAAATGGCTCAATGCCCATGTCGAGTAAGCGTGGCAAACAGGTGGCGGCGTTGTTGGTGTGCAGAGTCGAGAACACGAGGTGGCCAGTCAAAGCGGCCTGCACGGCTAAATCGGCCGTTTCGCCGTCGCGGACCTCACCGACCATGATGATGTTCGGATCTTGGCGTAGTAGGGCGCGCAGGCCGTTGGTGAATGTCATGCCAGCGATGGCGTTGACTTGGGTTTGGTTGGCGCCAACAACGTGGTACTCAATCGGGTCTTCGACGGTCGAAATATTGACGTTCGGCGTGTTGAGTGAACTTAAGACGCTAAAGAGCGTTGTTGATTTGCCCGAACCAGTTGGGCCAGTCACGAGCACCATGCCGTGCGGCTGGGTAATCGCTTCCTTGAGTTGCGCCAAGCTTTCGCCCCAAAACCCGAGTTCGGTAAAATCTGCCGGTTTACTAGATTCATTAAGGATCCGCATGACGACCTTTTCGCCGTCGAGTATCGGTAGAGTTGAGACGCGTAGGGCGTAGACCAGGCCGTTGATTTCGACCTTAAACCGGCCGTCTTGGGGAGCACGGTGTTCGTCGATTTTCAGGTTGCTGAGAATCTTAATGCGGCTGACGAGCGCGCCAAGCATTTTCCGCGGAATCTTGTTGGCTTCGCGAAGTAGGCCATCAATACGGTAGCGGACAACCACAAAATTTTCGCGCGGTTCGATGTGGATATCGCTGGCACCGGCTTTGACGCCGTATTCGATAATAATATTGACGGTCTGGGCGACCGGCGAGTCCTCGGCCAGGTCACTCTCATCGATGTCGTCACTGTCGTCGGTTTCGTCTTCGCTGCTAATGACTTTTGTCAGTTCACTGCTGATATTGCCGCGATACTGGTCAAGGGCCGACTGGAGCAGGCTACTCGTAGTTATAAAGACTTTAATGTTATTGCCAAGTTGTTTTTGGAGAAAATTGAGCGCTTGGATATCATCGGGGTCTTCCATGGCGAGCTGGTTGACGCCAGCCTCATCGATCTCGAAGACAACGGCGTGGTATTGGCGGGCGATGCGCTCCGGTAACAAGGTGAGAACCTCGTGCTTGATCTCACGGCCATTGAGCTCGACAAAGGGGATTTCAATCTCTTCGGCGTAGAGCCGCGTCAGCTCTTTTTCGCTCATCAGATTGTTCTTGATAACCAGGTCTTGGAGCGGCTTTTTCTCGTTGATCTCTTGCTCGCGCAGGGCGGCAATCTGCTCTTTGGTGATCGTCTCACTGTGGTGCAGCAGCTTTTCGACTAATGAATCGGCAATACGCATTAGGCGTCTACCATGCAGTTGCGCAGCTGTCGATTACGACCATTTTTTAGTGTTTTTATATACTCGCCCATCCTGGTATCTATCTTATCAGTTCCACCTTAAAAACGTAAGCATTTATCTTAAAAGCCCAGGTGATTGGTAGCTATTCCAAGCTTAACTAAAAATTAAATTGGGTCGCAAATAGAGCAGTAGCAATTTCATCGCGGTGTTGGAGCGGCTATAGTGCTAAAATATTAGTAGGCAAGTGGCAAATTTGCAGGGTAATAATACAGGAGGTCCTATGCCAGAGAACAAGAACGTGACTAAAGTGGCCAAAGTGCCTAAAGAGCCTAAAGAGCTCAAAGAGACGGCGCTCGACGGTAAAGCGAAAGCCCTCGGCATCGCGCTTGAGGCTATCGAGAAACAATTCGGCAAAGGCTCAATTATGAAACTGGGTGACGCCCACAACACGCAGGTTGAATGCGTACCAAGCGGTAGCCTGTCGCTCGATATTGCGCTCGGTGGCGGTATCCCCAAAGGCCGCATTATCGAAGTCTATGGCCCGGAAAGTTCGGGCAAAACGACGCTGACGCTGCACGCGATCGCCGAAGTTCAGCGTCGCGGCGGTACGGCGGCATTTATTGACGCCGAGCACGCGCTCGACCCGTCGTACGCTAAGCGTATCGGTGTTGACGTCGAGAATCTGTTGCTGAGCCAGCCAGATAACGGTGAACAAGCTCTCGAGATTGTCGAGACACTGGTTCGGTCGAATGCCGTTGACCTGATTGTGGTGGATTCGGTAGCCGCACTCGTCCCCCGAGCTGAAATCGAAGGTGACATGGGTGATAGCCACATGGGCTTGCAGGCTCGCTTGATGAGCCAGGCCCTTCGCAAGCTCACCGGGGTCATTAGTCGCAGTAAAACTACCGTGATCTTCATTAACCAGATTCGTATGAAAATTGGGGTTATGTTTGGCAACCCCGAAACGACGACCGGTGGTAACGCCCTCAAATTCTACGCTTCAGTTCGGATGGATATCCGCCGGATTGGCCAGATCAAACAGGGCGATGCCGTCATCGGCAACCGCACGCGTGTCAAGGTCGTCAAAAACAAGATTGCACCACCGTTCCGTGAGGCCGAATTCGACATCATGTACAACCAGGGCATTAGCCTAGCCGGTGACGTTGTCGATTTAGCAGCCGCCCGCGATATCATCGAGAAGTCGGGTGCTTGGTACGCCTACAATGACGCCAAGATTGGCCAAGGCCGTGAAGCCGCCAAGCAGTATTTGCAAGATAACCCCGAAATTCTCAAAGAAATAGCCGCCAAAGTCATGGCTGCCGATGCCGCGAAGGACGCAGCCTAAGCGTTCAGCCCCGGCCCAAAAGTGTGCCGCGCAGGGAAGTGTCGCTAACTCTGTAAGAAGAGTGGATCAGTCAGCATGAAGATTACGAGCATTAAGCAACAGCTGAAACGAGCCGACCGGTACTCGGTATTTGTTGATGAAAAATATACGTTTAGTTTGAGTGCCGACGCTTTGCTGGCCAGCGGTGTGGCTAAGGGCGACGAATTGAGCGCGCAGCAAGTGGATGACTTTAAGCGGCTCAGTGCCGACGATAAAGTTTACAACCTCGTGCTGCGCTACCTTGCGATTCGGCCCAGATCGCAGTGGGAGATTGAGGCCTATCTAACCCGCAAAGACTGCCCTGCCCCACTTATTGAACAAATTACGAACAAGCTGATTCGACTCGGTTTGATCGACGACGCCAAATTCGCCGAGGCTTTTGTGCACGACCGGCGCCTGCTCCGCCCTACTTCACGTCGCAAAATGACGATAGAATTGCGCAAAAAACATATTGCCGGGGACATCATCGAGACGGTCGTCGGCAACGACCAGGCTAACGAAGGCAGTGCCCTAGCCACCATCGTTGCGCGCAAACGAAAGCAAACTCGCTACCAGGACGACCTTAAGTTGATGCAGTACCTTGCCCGCCAAGGCTTTAACTATAACGATATCAAAGCGGCGCTCCGGATCGAGCAGGATTATTGACGGCCGCGACTTAAGCGATGGGTACAGGGGCGGTGGCTGGAACAGTCTTAAGCAGATCGTTGATGATGATGCGTCGGGGCGTGATCTCGTTGATTTGGCTACGATCGATGCTCAGGCTACCGCCGGTCAAGCTTTTTAGGATCGATTGGGCGACATATATTTTCTGGACGAACATGGTTTCAGTTTCAACGGCGTAGTCACTGACTTTGCCGACTCTTACTTTGCTCACGGTTTGGACTTGCTTACCGATCAATTCAAACCCGATCTCCAACACATCTTTCAGTCGGATGAGCTCACCCGGTTCGACCAATACATCGTGGTCATTTACCACGTAGCCCTGGGGCAGCATCTCGCGAATATCCTGGTAGAGTAGAACGAGTTCGGTTTTATCAAAACGATCCAGGCAGTAGAAACCCTCGATTTTGAGATTATTGGGGTTGAAAATGGGGGCAGTGATTGTGGCAATCGGCATCCCCGTCCGGAGCGACAAGATTGATTTATTGAGCAAAGATGCGCTGAGTTGTAACATGTAAGTAGTATAGCGCGACATAATCGTTGCAACCTACCCCAATTCCGAAAATCACGCGGTAAAACAGACTCATTAAATAAGTTAAGCAACCGCTGAGTTTCAATATGCTGGTGCTTGCAGACGGCGCGGCGGGCTCCTACAATCGCAGGCACATGAAACGACTTTTTGATACAGCCAAGGCAATTACGGGAGGAATAGTACTGGCATGTTTGCCATTCGCGACTAGCCAGGCGACGGTGACTGCCCCGGCATTGGCGGTACCCGCCCAGCTGGCGATTGCCAAGATCAAGATTACCGGCGACGAATATGTCGTGCTACAGAATAACAGCGGCACTACCATTGCCGATCTGAGCCAATATTGGCTGGAAAGCTTTAATAATGTGAATCCCCTCGCCGCCGGCGCGAGTAACTCATCGCAGCAATTGCCGGCCGTTGGTTTGGCGCCCACGCAGAGCGTGATGCTGAGCGTCGTTGCCCGTCCGACCTGTGCCGCAGCTGTGGCCGGCAAGCTCAATCTCAGCCTCACCGACGGCGGTGGCTTTTTGCAGCTTGTGCAAATGTCCCAAGCAGCCTCGGGAGCGGTTAACCACACCCCCGGTGATGCTGTCAGTTGGAGTTCCGCTGCCGCCGGTCAAATAACCAATGTAGCGTCGAGCACAAAAGACCCGCAGGGCATGTACTACCGCTACGAAGTAGCTGCGAATAGTTTTGGCTGGCAACTGGCCGATCAAGACACGGCTAACCCCTGTCAACTCAACGTCACGATTACGCCGGCTGGCAGCACGCTCAAGCAGACCACCTCGCTACTTGGCCTACTGAGTGCGGCTGATTCGGCACCGGCAACAATTGTTTCGTTGAGTGCCGCTGATGCCGCTACCCCACTGATTGGCGACGCCAGTTTGCCGCCCGTCGACCAAGGCTTGATTATCCCGGAGATAACCGAGTTGCTCCCCAACCCATTGGGCACAGGGAACGATACGACTGCCGAATATATCGAGCTCTATAATCCCAACATCCAACCGTTTGACCTGAGCAGTTTTAGCCTTCGGGCCGGTACGACGACGCTGTATAGCTATGTGTTCCCTGTAGGTAGCGTACTGCCCGGGAAAGCCTTCAGTGCGTATTATGCGGGGATTACCGGCCTAAGCTTGAGCAATAGCGGTGGCCGCGTCAGCTTGCTAGATCCGGATAACGAGGAGCTCATCAGTAGCGATACGTACGGCCCGGCCAAGGACGGTCAAGCGTGGGCGTTGGCCAACGGGAATTGGTATTGGACGAGTAACCTTACTCCGGCGGCAGCCAATGTAATTGTCCAGCCGATGTTAGCGATGCCGAAGGCCGCAGCCGCCACAGCTTCAAGTTCCGGCAAGAGCGTGCCGCAGGCGAGCAAAGCCAAGGCGGCTGCAAAAGTAACCGTTGCCAAAACGGTTACACCGAAAGCGGCGAAGGCCAAACCAAAGACAGCTTTGGCAACGAACAGCGCGGCGGTCGCACCATTGTCGAGCCGGCCGATCCATAGCAGCGTACTTGCCCTAGTCGCTGGACTCGCGCTACTATACGGGGCATATGAGTACCGTACCGATATATCAAATCAGTTCTTCAAGTTTAGACGGCAGCTTACGGCTCGCCGAGCAAATCGGTTCGAAACTGCGCGGTCACGAAGTGATCGAGCTCGTCAGTGACCTCGGCGGCGGCAAGACCACTTTCGTACGCGGGCTCGCCAAGGGTGCCGGCAGTACGGATCGAGTCAGTAGTCCCAGCTTTACACTTACAAACGTCTACCACGCGCCGCACCTCTTGCTCCACCATTTTGATTTTTACCGTTTGAGCGAGCCAGGTATACTCCGCGCGGAATTGGCAGAAATTATCGCCGATGATGCTAACGTAGTCATCATTGAGTGGGCTGGCATTGTGGCTGACGTGCTACCGCCTAATCGGTTAACCATCAGTATTAGCGTAACTGGCGAGACGAGCCGGGAGTACGCGCTGGCCTGCCCCGCCAGTCTGACATATCTATTGCCTCCAAACGCCAGCCGAAAAGATTGAATTCGTTGCCATCGCTAATGCGATATACTACTACCGTGAACCTATTACGTATCTTTTCCCCCGTTACGACCAAGCTTGGCGGCACCAGTCTCCCGAATCACTCGTCAACATATCTACAGGTATGTTTCCGCCTGCTCCGGAAGTCTGGTACTCACCAGACTTGGTCTCACTACAGAATAAAAGATATGAAATGGGTTCTATGTTAGTTTTGACTATCCGCTCAGATAAGCCGGCCGCCGAAATCGGGCTGTTTAATGGTATCAATCAAATCGGTTATGAAACGTGGGAGGCTCATCGGGCTTTGGCAGAAACTATCCATACCAAAATCGAAGCCTTGCTGACGTTGCACGGCCAAACCCTCCGGGAACTGACGGGGATTGTCGCTTTTAAGGGCCCGGGTAGCTTTACCGGTCTGCGGATAGGGCTGAGCGTTGCCAATGCTTTCGCCGACGCACTGCAGCTACCGGTCATCGCCAGCGATGGCGAGGGCTGGATAGCCAGCGGCATCGCACGCCTCGCTGCTGGGCAGAGTGACAGCATTGCGTTGCCGGAATATGGTGCGCTGCCAAACATTACGCCGCCCAAAAAGTAGTGCGACAGTCGGGCGCTACGTCCAAAAAGCTAAAAAATTCGCTATAATAGTAATTTAAGCACGCAATTAATCAGTCAGACATACTTATGGATAATCAACCTCCACTCGATCCAAACCAACCAGCGCGGACGCCGCCCGACGGTTTCCAACCGCGGGCTAACCCTGCACAGTCGCCCCCGCCCCGACCTTACTTTAGCCCACCCCCGGGATATCAAGCCGGCTCACCGCTGGATGCCCGCCCTGGGTATACCCCCATCCCGCAACCTCAGATTTTGCCCCAACCAGTCGCTCCCGGCCAGCAGCCGTACTTTCCGCCGACGCCGCAACCTGTGCAGCAGCAGCCGCTGCCACTGGCGCTGCCAGGTAAAAGACGAAAGTTCCGGTGGTTGCGGGTGTTGCTTGGCGCCCTGGGGCTGGCAATTTTGGCCGTCGTGGTGCTGTTTGTACTACGGATGGTGCAAGCTGAGCCAACGAAAGCGGCTCAGAAAGTATCGGACCAGTTTATTAGTGATCTGCAAAAAAATGATTCCCTTGATGCCTATAGCTTGACCAGCAAGTCTTACCAGCAGCACACCTCCTCGCCAAATTTTGAAAAGATAGTCACCCAAGTATCGGGCGGTCTACAGGGTCCAGTCAGTATAGCTAATCGCAAAGCCACCAAATCGACGCCCCCGCAAGCGACTTTGGTCTATAAAATACCAACCCAATACGCCGTCCAATATCTCAAAGTTGACCTCGAAGGCGGCGACAGCTGGCAGGTCACCGGTTTTTCCGCCTCGACAATCAGCCCTTAAGTACCACGAAGTAATAGGCCACATTTGCTGGCTCCGACCAGTCGTAATTGCTCGGCGCCAGTGGAGTTCAGGCGAGTCAAACAGAGGGGGAGACCCATTATTCGGATGTGCTATTGACAGCGTTATCGGTTTGCACGATAATCCAATTGTAGACCTCAAACAAAATGTGAACAAAATAGTAACCAAAAGGCAGAAAATGAAAATCAAAAACAACGTCAAACTCGCCGTAGCTACGGTGCTGAGTTTGTCATCAGTACTAACGATGGCCATACCGTTGGCCCACGCCGCCGTGCAAACCTGTACCTGGACTGGTACTACCGACAACAAATTCAGCACGGTTACTAACTGGTCGGGTTGTAGCGGTGCCGCCCCACTGGCAGGCGACATCATTGCTTTTGGCCAATCGGCCTCATCAAACTTGAATGTTCTTACGAACGATCTTGGCGTACAACTCGGGGGCGTTATCAGCAACGTGGTTTCAACGTCCAGTCAATACAAAATAGATACAATCTCGCTGGCCGCCGGAGCAGTGCTTGATGTTGCGACGTCCACGGACTGTAATGGATATCCGGTATACATTAAATACGGCACGCTGACGGCAGCAGGTGGGCTGACTGTGCATGATGGTCATGATCTGTATGGCACTGACCTAGCAGTCACCGGTAATTTGACCCTTGTGAATCAGACTGGCAATGGTTATTTGGCCCCACTGGCTGGCAGCACCGTCAGTGGCCAGGTTATTATTGCGAGCCCCTTTAACTACAGTACTGTCGCTTGTGGCTTTGGCGGTGGCGTCGGGCTGGAAACAGGAACGAGCCTTATGAACTTCACGGTCAATGGCCTAACAGTTCAAAATGGTGCCTCCGTCGCCATTGGTACTAGTAATTTCCCCGTTTCACTTGGTGGCGGCACCGGTACGACTGCACCAACGTTGAAGTTTTATGCCGATGCAAATGCTGACCAATCTGCCAACGTCGACACGACGCTTACTTTTAGCGGCGCTATTGTCTTAACTCATGATGCACTTGTCTATGCCGGTGACAAAGCCACCGTAAACTTAACGAGTGCAATCTCTGGCACCGCGTACGCTCTGACTATGGATCCAACCACAGCTGGTACGGTAAATTTCCAGCCTAGTTCAAATGACTCTAAGACTCCAACCGGGGTTCAGGTTAATCCCGTTAAGACCACAACTGTTAGCGACGACCAATCGAACACAAATTTCCTAGCAGTCGCAAACGAGACGTTGGTCATCGACGGCAAAGCAGGCTACGTCAGTCTGCTGAAAGGTTCAATCCTCAAAGGGACTGGCCAGGTTGATGGCCTATCAACTTCCGAGGGGTCGATTGTTGCCCCAGGCCATAGCCCGGGCTGCCTAACGAGCACTAATGGTCTATATTTCTCCGGCACCTATCAGGCAGAAATCGGTGGGACAGACGCTTGCACCGGCTACGATCAAATTAAAGTAACCGGAACAGTCAATCTAAATGTCGGCAATACGCTCGAAGCGATCCTTTTCGGTGGATTTGTACCGAAAGTTGGCCAGAGCTACACCATCATCGACAATGATGCCGCCGATGCCGTCACCGGTACCTTCACCGGCATTGCCGAAGGTGGCGATTACACCAACCAAGGCGTTACTTACACCGTGACGTATAAGGGTGGCGACGGTAACGATGTTGTCTTGACTGTCAAGAGTGTCGACGCCAGCAAGTTACCCGCCAAGCCAGACACCGGCTTCGCATTAGTAGCAGCTCACCCACTGGTTTCATTGGCTACCACTACCCTGGCAGCGCTTGGCCTGGTATTTGCTGCCCGCAAACTCAAGCCAGTTAAAAACTAACAGAACACCAAACATACAAAGGGGAAGCTATGCCCGACCGACCTCGCATCGGTCTCGATAATCCCGCGTTTCGCGGCAGACTGCGCCCGGCCGAAAGGCCGGCAGCGCGGTCGCTGTCGTTTCGCCCATACTCGGTTGTTAAGCGGAGCCCGAGCTCACGGTTTATCCAAGATGTCAGGACCATCCATCAGCCCCGCGTTGGCTTGCCGGTACCTAACAAGATAGCCTCAAAGCTAGGCCAATCACCGTCCCAAGGCAATGCTCCAGTTAAGCGGTCACCGTCCAGTACTCGAGTATCAATTATTGCCCCAGAGCCGTACGCCCAGCCGGGGCGTCCAAAGCAGCAAAAATCAAATGTCCTGCGCCGTCAAATGGTGCGGCTACCCCAGCCCGCTAAGCAGAACACCAGCAAACAACCGCCCAATCGTTCAAAACTCCAGATGGTCGTTCTGGCAATGGCCGGCTTTATATTCTTGATTGGTTTATTTGTCAGCCTACTGACCTTTCAAACGAGCCGTAACTCCAAAACCCAAGTGGCGGCTCTTTCTAAGTCGGCCGCCGGCAGCGATGGGGCGGTCGCCGATGCGCCACCGAGCGAGGTCAAACCTTCAAGCGGGGCGTATTCGGGCTACCAGGTCGCCCCCAACTTACCGAAATATATCAAAATCCCCAAGCTTGATGTATCCGGTCGAGTGAAGTCGATGAGTGTGAATGCTAAAAACGAGCTGCAGGCACCAGCTAGTATCTATGATGCTGGCTGGTATAACGGTAGTGCCAGGCCGGGTGACAGCGCCGGTAATGGGGCCGTGCTGATCGATGGCCACGTTCATGGTCCGACTCTGCCGGGCATTTTTGTTAACATCAAAAAACTAGTGACTGGTGATGAGATCCAAATCGTCCGCGGCGACAACACAGTGTTTACCTACGCAGTTGTTAAGACGCAAACTGTCGAAGCCGCCAATCTAGACATTGGGGTTGCTCTGGCTTCTGCGCAGCCGGGGATTGCCGGGCTCAACCTGATAACCTGTGGCGGCCCGTATGACCATGTCAGCGGTGAATACACCCAACGCACAATTGTCTTTGCGATCTTAAAAAGTTGACCGTACCCGGGGCTGAGCGTATATTTGAAGTAGGAATTACTACGTCAGTTCGGCGTACGATTTCCGATGTTCATCTAAGTTTATATTAATTTCGATATTCAGATCATTTGTTGTGCGTGACTAGAGAAGTGAGAGCGATTGTCCGGCAGCGGTCTGTGTGAGTAGAAAGGATACCCTATGTTAGAAGCAGTGCTCGCTGTAGCTGGGCTTGCTATTGGTTTTGGCGCGAATAGTGTCATATCAAAGAAGCGTGTTGGCTCGGCCGAAGAAAAGGTCCAAAAAGAACTCGATAAAGCCAAGCGCGAGGCCGATAAGCTTATCAGCGACGCCCGCGTTGAGGCCAACAAGGCCGTCGATGCCGGCCGCCGTGAAGAGCAAACCAGGCGTAATGAACTCAAAGACATCGAACAACGCCTAATTAAGCGCGAAGAAGCCCTCGACCGTAAGCTCGATGAACTCGATAAGCGCAACGAAAACTTGCGGGCCAGCGAAGATGAACTCGATATCCTCAAAAACGAGATTCGTGACATTCGGACTCGCCAGCAAGAAAAGCTGGAAAAAGTTGCCAAGCTAACTAAAGAAGACGCCGCTGAAAAGCTCATGAAAATGACCGAGCGGGACATCCGCAACGATCTCCTCGGCCTGGTCAATAAATTACAGAACGAAGCCAAAGAAAATGCCGAAGAGCAAGCTGGTCTGATTATCACGACGGCTATGGAACGGATGGCGAGCGAAGTTACCGCCGAACGGACCGTGACGAGCGTCCGGCTTGAAGAAGAAGAGATGAAAGGACGTTTGATCGGTAAAGAAGGGCGCAACATTCAAGCCTTACAGCGCGCCACCGGCGTCGATATTATGGTCGACGACACACCTGGCTACATCGTGCTGTCGAGCTTTGACCCGATCCGCCGCGAAGTCGCCCGTCAAGCCCTCGAAATGCTCATCAAAGATGGCCGTATCCACCCGGGCCGGATTGAAGAAATTGTCGAAAAGGCTCAAAAAATTGTCGAAAAAAGTGTTATTCAGGCTGGTGAAGATGCCGCCCGCGAAGTCGGTATCGTCGGTATTCCAAAAGAAATTTTGCAGTTGCTCGGAGAGCTTAAGTACCGCACTAGCTATGGGCAGAACGTCCTAAAGCACTCCACCGAAATGGCCCACATCGCTGGCATGATTGCCGCCGAAGTTGGGGCTAACGTCAAGACTTCCAAATACGCCGCCTTGGTGCATGACATGGGTAAAGCCCTCACTCATAAAATGGAGGGTAAGCACCACCACCTGAGCGGCGAAATGCTGCGCAAGTATGGTGCTCCCGAAGAAGTCGCCTTGGCTGCCGAACAGCACCACGACGACGTCGAAGCTACTAGTGTCGAAGCCCTGATTATCCGGGTTGTCGACGCTATCAGCGCGTCCCGCCCCGGTGCTCGCAGTGTCAGCGCCGAGAACTTCTCGGAGCGGATGAAAGACCTCGAGAACGTTGCTAATGGCTTTCCAGGTATCGAGAAGACTTATGCCATTAGCGCCGGCCGCGAAGTCCGGGTCTTTGTGCACCCACAAAGCATCGACGACTTAAGTGCTATTAAGCTGGCGCGGGACATTGCCACTAAGATCGAATCGACGATGCAATACCCCGGGACCATCAAGGTGAATGTTATTCGCGAAACCCGCGCCATCGAATTCGCTAAGTAGCTCCCCGGCGATCCACGGTCGCCGCCTATACTCGAGAGGTTTTATTTGGCCGGATAAACTGCTATGCTTCTAGCATAAGCAGTATGAGAAAATTCCTTTTAACCAAAATTCGACTGAGCACGTACTTCTGGATTTTTTTCTTTGTCTATTTGGGCCTGTCAGCGATAATGCCTGGCAACAAATTTGATTCTGGCGCCTTAACGTTGTTCTCGGTTAACTCGTTTTTGTACGGTTTTTATATCGCACCAATCTTGGGTGCCCAAAAAAGTCGGATTGAAGACCTGCACCGCATCATTGGCAGTGAAGCCAATGCTTTGTTTAGCCTGGTTCTGCACCTCAAGAAACTACCCAAAGTCGAACGGAATAAACTGCAAGCCCTGGTCTCACTCTATATCCACGTTAAGCTGCACCGAAAAACCCCGACCGCCGGCGAAAAAGAGTACGAAGAACTCATCACCTACTGTGTCGACTATAAAGGCGAGGCCAGCGAGCCGATTGCCAAGACGCTTGACGCCTTGATTGCCAATCAACAAAACCGGACTAATTTCAGCATGCAAGCGTCCAATAAAGTCTATGCCAATGAATGGCATGTTATGGCGATCTTGTTCTCCATTACGCTCGGCTTTATTTTGAGTATTGGGATTGCCAGTACGCCAATTCTGCACATTGTGCGGGCCCTGCTCTGTACCGGTCTGACGATGCTGATAATTATTTTAATCAAGTTAAGCACACTCACCCATAAAAAAGCCCAACGAATGTGGAGCCCGCTCCAGAAGCTAGTCGAGACGAACTTTTATAGAATCGATTAGCCGCCGCCGCTATAAACATCTATAATACTTGCTATGAGAATCCTCTACATTGGTGATGTGATGGCCGAACCGGGCCTAAGAATGATTGAGCAAGTTTTGCCCAAGCTGCGCCTAGACCAGCAGGCCAATCTGGTTATTGCCCAAGCCGAAAACGTTACGGCCGGCAAGGGCATTACCCCCGAAGACTTTAACCGCTTAAAGCGGGCCGGTGTTGATTTCTGTACGGGCGGAAACCACATTTTTTACTTGCCGGTCATTAATTCGCAACTGGCCGATCCGGCGCAGCCAATCATTCGCCCCGCCAATTACCCAGAGGGCACCCCGGGCCTCGGCTGGAAGTATGTCAGCACGCCGGCCGGCCGGGTGCTAGTAATTAGCCTGCTTGGGCAAATTGTGGGGCGGAGTGCGCACGCTCCGCTCGATAACCCGCTGCGGGTCGTTGACGCTATTTTGGAAGCCCAGAAAGCCGAGCCCAGATTGGCTACCGTTGTCAATTTCCACGGTGACTTCAGTAGCGAGAAGATCGTGATTGGCCACTATCTGGATGGTCGCGTCACCGCCGTGATTGGTGATCACTGGCATGTACCAACCGCCGATGCCCGAGTACTGCCGCACGGCACGGCCCACATTAGCGATGTCGGCATGGTCGGGGCGCTCAATTCTTCGCTGGGCGTCAAACTCGAGAGCATATTTGAACGCTGGCGGGACGGCAAGGCTAACAAGAATGAGTTGGAGTTGAGCGGCGCTCGACAGTTCAATGCCGTCCTGATCGTTAGTAACGACGCCACTGGTTTGGCCCAGTCAATCGAGCCGATACATATCCAATTACCAGCCTGAGCTAGCAATTTAGTGATTATTTCGTTATAATCTACCTCTGTCGAGTGAAATATTCGTAGCCCCGTAGCGGGGAGTGGCGCAGTCTGGTAGCGCGCGCGGTTTGGGACCGTGAGGTCGCAGGTTCGAATCCTGTCTCCCCGACCAAACAAAGAACCCGGTTTATCCGGGTTTTTTGTTTGGTCGGCCACATGATTGGGTTCTGCGACTAGAGATTTTGCACAGCAAAATATCGTGGTCGTCGGTTTGGTGAGCGATAATTCTGCGATCAGCAGAAGTATATGCCGAAACAGAGAAAACCTGCTTATAGAATTGTAATTTTCCCTGCTTGAAGCTATATGACGCGCGCAGAAGTTTACTTCGAGCACGCCGCAGTAGAAAAGGGCACAGCCCGCTATCCTGTTTCCCCGAAAGAAAATATCGTGGTCAAAGGTTCGGTCGTCAAGCACGCCCGCAGGAGTTCACTCCGAGGACGGGCGCAGACGGGCGATTAACCTGTCTCCCCAGTCCAAAGAAGCGAGCTAGGTCAGCTACAAGCCCCTTTTTCTGTTACTATATACACAACCTCCCATAACCACTTGGGAAGAATCGCATCGGTTCGTGCAAACGATCCATTCCGACGGTGCGAGAGACAAGTATTCGCCGACATAATCGGTCACGGGGTGTGGCGCAGCTTGGTAGCGCGCAGTGTTCGGAACGCTGAGGTCGTGGGTTCAAATCCCGCCGCCCCGACCATTTAAATTATTTGTATATTTCGCGACGCGTACTGTGAGCTGTTCAGGCTTGCACCCCTGAGTAAGAAACATTACACATAAATTTTCGGTAACTCGGTATGCTTAAGGTTACTAATCCATACATAAGCAGGAGAAACATATGTTAGCAACTATCGCCATTATCCTCGTAGTACTGTGGTTTTTAGGGTTTTTCGTGGTTCACGTTGGCAGCTTGATCCACTTAATCCTGGTGATTGCCATTATCGTGTTTGCCTACAACCTCATCGTCGGTCGCCGTCACGTTTAGGATGCCAAGCAGTCGGCAATGTAGGCAGAAGAAGTTGCTATTGAGCTATACTGAGGGTAAACCGTAACTTTATATAATCAAAGGGAATAATAATTCAATGCGTTCATTAGCGGGCTTCATATATTTAGTAATTGGTTTAATCATGGCCTCCACACACGGCTATTTGGTGGATCTGACCGCTGGCGGCAATCTGTTGTCGGCCTTGCTAGCGATTATCGCCTGGCCGTTATTGTTCTTGGGTGTTAACTTGCACCTGCCATTGTAGAAATTAGCTTAAACAGCTAGCTTACCCCGCATATTTTGAAGCAGCTGTCAGTCAAGCGACAGTTTGGAATCGATAGCTACTCGTCGGGCGCGCCGGGAGAGGGCTTTTGACGGCCGTAGCCGAGGTGTAAGCGACGAGACTGCGAAAGCTGAGTATCAGGCTCTACTGAAATCTCTAAACCGACTCACGCTACGTTTGATGGAGTACAATTAGCTCATGGTTGAATTTGTTGCCACCATTGTTGGCATTCTGACATTATTGCTCGTAAATGAGCTGTATTGGCGTAAGCACAGTATGCATGACGAGTTTAGCCGAAAATTTATCCATATTACCGTGGGCAGTTTTGTAGCCTTGTGGCCGTTCTTTCTGAGCTGGGGAGAGATTGAGTTACTCAGCATCGCGTTTTTTGTAGCCGTCGCCGTATCGAGGTATCTAAACTTGTTCCAAGCCATTCATAGCGTGCAGCGGCCAACGTGGGGTGAATTGTACTTCGCGCTCGCTGTCGGGGCGATCGCCCTTATCACGCACGACCAATGGATCTATGCCGCCGCTATTCTGCAAATGAGCTTGGCCGACGGTCTGGCCGCGGTGGTTGGTGTGCGCTTCGGCCGCACGAGTCGCTACCTAATTTTTGGGCAAGAGAAGAGCCTCGTCGGTACGCTGACATTTTTGGTCGTATCGCTGGCAATTCTGATTGGGTACAGCCTGCTGGCGCCTGGGGTTGGGTTTTCAATCGGTTTAATTGGCATTGCAATGGTTGCGACAGTCGGTGAAAACGTCGGCGTACAGGGCAGCGACAATCTAATAGTGCCATTACTTGTCGCACTATTACTCTGTCAAATGAGTTAGAATGTCTGTTTGCTGTCGAGGTGGGCGCGCAGGGCGTTGAATATTACGACAACATCGACAAATTCCTGGACGATTGCGCCGACGAGCGGCGAGAATTTACCGGTGGCGAACACTAACATCAAGATGACGCTGAGCCCAATCCCGATCAGAATGCTTTGCTTGGCTATTTTGAATGTTCGTTTGGCGATGGCGACGGCGGTGGCGACACGGCTCAGATCGTCTTGCAGGATCACTAAATCGGCCGATTCACTAGCGGCGGCACTGCCCCGAGCCCCGAGCGCGATCCCGATATCAGCAGTCGTAAGCACCGGGGCGTCATTGACACCGTCACCTACAAATACCAAGGGGCGCTGCGTGACAGACTCGAGCACTTTTAATTTGCCGGCGGGCAGCATTTCGGCGTGCACACTCGTGATTCCAAGCTTTTTGGCAATGGCTTGAGCCACCGATTCGTTGTCGCCAGTAATCATCATGGTATTGCGTAGGCCAAGGTCGTGCAGGCGCTTAAGGGTGGTTATGCTTTCGGGCCGTAGCTCATCTTCAAAGGTGATTGCTCCAGCCAGCTTTCCTCCGGCTGCAACATAGACGGCCGTTTGGCGGATGGTCGTTCGTTTAAAGTTTGCCGGTAGCGTCACACCGTGTTCTTCTAGCAAACTTAATCGGCCGACAAGTATTTCCTGACCTTTTAACTGGGCTTGTAGGCCGCGCCCGGCAATCTCTTTGACGTGCTTGGCTTTGGCGAGTTTGAGCTGCTGATCTTGCGCAGCGGCGACGACTGCGTGGGCGACCACATGGTTGGAGCTCTGCTCGAGGCTGGCGGCCCATAGCAATACCTCGGCTTGTTTGAAGGAGTTATAGGTAGAAACGTCGCTCACGACCAGCACACCACGAGTCAGCGTGCCGGTTTTATCAAACGCAATTGTCTTGGCTTCGGCCAAACGCTCGAGAGCAGAGCCTGTCTTGACGATGATGCCATATTTGCTGGCCCGACTCATGCCGCTGATCAGGGCAATTGGTGCCGCCAACAAGAGCGGGCAAGGGGTGGCCACGATGATAACTTCGAGGAAGCGAATGGCGTCTCCACTGATGACCCACACGGCCGTAGCGATAGCAAAGGCCAAGATAGTGAACGGTATGCTGTAGCGTTCAGCTAGGCGGACAAATGGCGTTTGGCTGGCGGCTGCGCTACGCACCAGCTTGATGATTTGTTCGTACTGGCTGTCGCTGGCGGTGGCGAGGGCTTTGGCAGTGATGGCGCCATCAGTTGCGATTGAACCGCTCAGGATTTGGTCACCGACTTGTTTGGATTGCGGCAGGCTTTCACCGGTTAGGCTTGATTCGTCAAAGTCGGAGGTGCCTTCGAGGATGATTGCGTCAACCGGGACCAGTTCGCCGGGTTTGATGAGGATTTTGTCGCCGACTTTCAGAACACTCACTTTGACTATCGTGACTTTTCGCCCCTGTAACAAGTGGGCCTTTTGGGGGGCGCGCGTCAGGAGGGCATCGAGCTCGCGCCGGGCTCTGTGTTCGGCATATTTTTCGAGGGCTTCGCCGCCGGTGAGCATTAGGACAACGACAATGGCTGCCCAATACTGGCCAAGCAGGACTGAGGCCACGATGGCGGTTATGGCTAAAATATCTATGCCGTAGCTACCGGTCCGAACATCCTCGATCATGTCCCACAGTAAAGGCAGCGTGGCGATGAGAGCTACCGTTCCGAGTACCCAATGCATAGCGGTGTGCTGCTGGGTAGCTTCTAAGATTAAGCCCACGATTAACGCGAATGTTGCTAAACTCAGCAACTTATATTGACGCATGACGCGAATAGTCCTTTTCATTTTCTTCATTGGGGGCTCCGTTTTTACTAGTTACTCCTAGTATACCAGTCAGCTCCCCAACTGGGCAGTGATCTCTGTCAGGCTAGCGCAGGCTGCGTAGGGCTTGCATGTCGTAGTCGTGCCGCAGCCAAACCACAAAGCCGACGGCAACCACCAGCAGAAGCAAGAGTATAACCGTTCGATGCCATTCTTTCATGTTACCTCCACTAGCCTGGCTTGAATTACTAAGCGCTGTTTGGTCGACCACAACGGCGTACAGGTGTAGATTGTCAGTGTCGGCTCGGGCGTCGCGGCCTCGACGGATACCTCTGTCGGTGCGACCACGCGCACGGCGTTCACTTGGTAATGGTAGCGCTTGTGCTGCCAATACATATAGATATCGTTACCCGCCACTACTTTGTCGAGATTATAAAATACCGCGGCGCCACTATAGGTAAAGCGGTGACCGGCCAACACGGTATTACTGCCTTTGTCGGGTGTGCTCGACTGGGGCAAGCGCCACACTCCTAAACGCAGTGTATATATGGAGCCTCCTTCGTGGACGCCTTCTTGCATCGCGAGAGCAGGGATGATTAGGGTGTTGTCCTGTGGGGCAGTCGGGCTTGTCGGCTTTGGTGTCGGCGCTGTCGGCTTGGAGGATACGATCGGAGCTTGGTATTTTGACCACCAGCTGATTGCCGGCAAGAACGGGGTCAAGACGATATAGACGCCGATAAATACG
>JBBRZI010000006.1:0-49701 GCA_038236865.1 Saccharimonadales bacterium (SeqCode) | reverse complement strand
TTTGGCGGAGAGAGAGGGATTCGAACCCTCGCGGGAGATTGCTCCCCCCTAATGATTTAGCAAACCATCCCCTTGAGCCACTTGGGTACCTCTCCGTAATGATGCTAGCCAACTTGAACGAATATACCATTTTTACGGGGTGGGGGCAATCGGGAACTGCTTGGATTTGGCTCTCGTTACTCCTGTCGTCCCGGTAAAAGTCGGGGTTCAGTACATAAATACTCCATGGACAAGGCTACAGACTTAAACATATTAGTGTTTGGCGGAAGGGGTGGGATAGCGGACTTCGTCCTTCTCCACAAAGCCATGCTCTGAACAAGTTCATGCGCGTGGCTTTGCTACGCCGAACCCCTCCGTTCGCTATGCTCTCTCATTGGGTTCGGATCCCACCTGCAAAATATAATAGCCTGACTTTCGTCAGGCTATTATATTTTGGCGGAAGGGGTGGGATTCGAACCCACGGCACCGTTGCCGGCGCGACGGTTTTCAAGACCGTTTCCATCGACCACTCGGACACCCTTCCTTGAACCCATTTCATATCTCTTTCCAGTAGTGAACGCTAGCCTGGTGAGTACTAGGCAATAGTTCTTGCAAGGAAGCGTACCGGGTAGGTACGGTGACGAGCAAAACTGTTGGCTGGTGCCGCCAGGGTGGCTTGGAACAGGGAAGAGATATGAAATGGGTTCAACGTACGTAACGGAGGTGATTATAGCAGTTTTAACCACAATCCCCAAGGTTCCATTGAAGTTATTTGTTATTTAATGATTTGCCGTTTAACAAATTAGTTATTAAGTTTCATTTATCATTTCTGGCTCAGAAGCCTCAGTGCATTAGCAAATGAGAATTCTGCTAATAATTTGTTAAATAGAGAATGATGTCTGCGAAATATTGCGGTGCTCTGCTGCGCCGCTTGCTTAGGCTTGGGCAAAAACGATAGCTTCAATCCGTTTAGCCCCGGCAGCCTTGAGGGTGTTAGCCGCCGCTTGCAGCGTCGCGCCGGTAGTGAGTACATCATCGACTAGCAGGATGTGCGCCCCCACGACAGTCGTTGTGGTGACCCGGAAGGCCTCAGCTAGCTGCGTCAGTCGTTGCCGCCGTGAAGCGCCGACTTGGTGCTTCTGACCGACGCGCCGCAGACAAGACACATACGGTTGATCGAGCCGAGCCGCGAGGGCTCGCGCTATCAGTTGGGCTTGGTCATAGCCGCGCTCACGCACCCGCTGACTCGACGTTGGCACGGGAACCACTATAATCTGGTCGCCGGTGCGGTAGCTAGTCGCCAAAACCTCAGCCACCACACCGGCCGCGGCTTGGGCACCATGAAACTTTAACTGCCAGATCAGTTCTTTGGCGAGCGCCTCGTAGCTGGTGCCGACGGTCACCCGATAGAGTGGACTTGTCGCCCGGCAGGACGCACACGTTCGGCTGGATGGCGTCAGCGCCCGACAGCGGTAGCAGCGAGCTGGCAACGGGGTCAACGACCCCTGACAATCGGGGCAGAGTAGGGTGGCCTCCTGGCCACAGCCGAGGCAGTGATGCGGCGCAATCAGGGCGATTAATCGGTCAAAAATGCTCATGTTGTGATTATTGTGTTGTAAATATGTAGTTTGGGCGTTGCACACTGTTAACAACCTAAGCTATACTGTCAGTAAGACAAAAATGCAAGATTCTTAAAGAAGAATTAATTTATTGGAGGGTAACAACTTATGGCGCGACGTAATCGCGACGACGATCTTTTGCTAGAAGAAGACGAATTAACAGCGGCTTTTTTGGGCGATGACGATCTAGCAACACCAGCAGAGACCAGCCAGCCCCAGTCTTCACCATCAGCCGATGAGTGGGACGAGGATGAATCCGTACCCGGCCAATTGGCAGTGGACGTATATGAAACGCGCGAGAAGCTGGTCGTTAAGGCCCGCACCGCCGGCGTTAACAAACATGATCTCGACGTAAGTATCTCTGATAACCAGCTAACGATTCGCGGCACGCTGAGCGCCGGACTCGAAGAAGGGGTAGAGAACTACTTCCTGCAAGAATGTTACTGGGGTGAATTCTCACGAACCATTGCATTGCCCGTACCCGTTAAAGAAGAAGAGATCGAAGCTGTCCTTAAGGACGGTGTCCTGACCATCAGCTTCGGCAAGGTCAAGCAAGACACGATCAAGAAAATCCAAGTCTTATAGTTTTTAGACCATAAGCACGGTTTGTACCTAAAGAGCCCCTTACTCGTAAGGGGCTCTTTATTTGAAACGTCCGTGCTTGCCCGCGCGCCGGGGGCGGCGAGAGTTCCGCTGGTGTCGCTTGGGCCAGGCGCCAACATCACTCAAAGCCAAACAACCGTAGGCAAAGGGTTAACAATGGCCGCGCACCGGCACTAAAAAGCTCCTCATGTGAGGAGTTTTTTAGACACTGCTTGCGCGTAGTCCGATTAGGGCTAGCCGATGAGCGAGGTAAAACCGGCTGCCGTAATGCCGGTAGTAGAATTGGTTGCCGAGTTGATGACAAAGTGAACGATGATCTGGGCCAACGCCACAATAATGAGGCCAATGATAGCGTAGATCAAGGTGTTTTTAGCACTCGACACATTACCGCTGTCGCCACCGGAAGTGATGTACTTAAAGCCTCCGTAGATAATCATGATAACGGCGACGATACCCACGACGATGGAGAATATGTTAGTAACATTTTGTGCAATACTGGTCAGGCCGTTGCCGCCCTGTTGGCCTGCGTTGCCACAACTAATGTCATTCGTACCTGCTGCGGCCTGGTTGCTCCCCTTACAGAGGTTGTCCGCAATACTGGCGCTCGCGAAGGCGGGTACCAGCATTGGTACGCCGAGTGTCAAGCTCGCTACTGCAATCAGGATAAAGCGTTTAAATTTTTTAATCATATTCACCTTTCTTATGTTTACTTAACTTATACTATAGATACCCTAGTAAAATCAAATTATCTGCAGACGCCGTCAGAAGCCAAAGTCGTGCCGGCAGGGCAAGTGGGAGTAGCGACAGCACCCGTAGCCGTATTGATCGCAAAGTGAACAACGATCTGGGCCAAGGCCACGACTACCAGTCCGATAAGGGCATAGATCAGAGTGGTCTTGGCGCTGGCTATCTTATTGCTATCGCCCCCAGACGTAATGTACTTAAAGCCCGCCCAGATGACCATTATTACCGCCAGGACGCCAACAATTTGGCTCAGAATCTGGACTACCGCATTGGTGAGTTTCGTAGCGCTGTCACCGCTACAGTCAACTTTATCCACCTGGCCAGCACCCGTTAGAACCAGGCCTTTCGAGCTAGTGTCGGCTTGCCCACAAATAGGTGCAGCGGCAGCGACACCGTTTAAGCTAAGTAGCGCCAAGACAGGGAGCAGGATAGCTGCCATAATAATTAGTCGTCTCATGATATAAACCTCATTAAATTCTACTTACTACAAACGCAACGAGCACTCTTGCGAGCACAATAATTATTAAACCGGTTAGTAGATGTAAGATGGTGTTTTTAGCTTTTTCCACGCCAGCGCTATCGCCGGAAGATGTGACGTAGCGAAGACCGGCGATAATCATCATAATCACTAGAAGCATCCCTGCAAGCACCGCGATAATATTAGCAACTTGTATCAGTATGCCGTTGGGCCCGCTAATCGGGTTGGTAGCGGTTTGACCGAGACAATAAGCTGAAGTTTTTGTTGATGTGGGCGCACCAGGGTCAGTACACACGTTATAGGTGGTGGCGGCCGCTAGAGAAACCGGCACGATAGCTATCATTAGCGCGGACAGCAGCAGTAACGCGAGCCTTTTCATCCAATCCTCTTAACGAAGAACGCTACGATAGCCCCCCCTGAGATAGCGACTGCTAGTCCGACGAGGGCATAGATGATGCCTTCTTTGGCTTGGGCGGTTTTTTGTGGGTTGCCGGCCGATGCAATGTAACGGAACCCCGCAATAGTTATGAATAAAACCGCTAGGGCACCGACAATCCCAAACACAATACTCAAAATAGCCGCCATGATTGGCGCCGTCGTGGCCGGGACTGGCAGTGGCCCCAAATCAACCGTACTTGCGACGATCCACGTTGATAGTCCTACGATAGGGTTCATTACTTAGTCCCCAACTTACCACCCACAAAAGACACGGCACCGACTGCGATTAACGCGACAGCTAGACCGATGATGGCATTAAGAATGGTCGACTGGGCCTTAGCCGTTTTATCGGGTTCACCCTGGCTCACGACGTACTGAATTCCTCCGTAAATCACATAGCCAACTGCAATCATGCCGGCAATTCGTAGGACATCGTCTAGTACAGCCATTAGTATAAACGGCAGGCTGCTAGATACGCCACCGCCCAGTACATTGAAATCCTTGATGTCACAAGTCGCCGGGTCAACACTGAGATAGTGATACCACGGGACAAGCCCGAAAAAAACCGGTTCAGTCGCACACTTAGCCCCCACCACGGCTGGCTGGATGACCCCAGCAGCTACTAGATTGACGAAAGCCGGGATCATACCGCGACACCGCCAGGGATCAAGAAGTTAAGGAAGGCAATTATTAACGCGTACGTAACTAGCGCTAGCGCCGCGTTCTGAATGTGCTTGCGGCCTTTTTGGGCTTTTTGCGGGTCACCGGCCGACATCGAATACTCAATACCGCCATAAATAATGCCGAACGTGACGGCTAAACCGACAATCACCGTCAATAGTTTTATGAAGGGATTGAGGTACTTGGTTATTAAAGGAACGTTTGTTGTATTAATCTGTGATGGCCCTCCACTAATCACAACACAGTTTTTTTGATCGACAGCGCTTGGAGAGACGGGAAGTCCCCGGCTATCGTAGCCGCAATTATAATTCGTCGAGGTACTGGGTGTCGATACTGTACCGCCACCACCACCACCGTCGTTGACAACCGCAGCCGAAGCCTGACTGACGAATATCAAGCTGCCACAGGCCACGGAGACAACGAACGCGGGCAGTATTTTTAGGAGTTCTTTTAGTTTTAAACTGATCATAGCTTTATCTTACACACTATAGCGACTTTTTTTCAAGCAATCAAGTTTCGCAGCATTGCCCAGCTACCCAATTAAGGTGGGTGTATCACCTTAATACCGAGCGCCCGGTGTGCTATAGTTTCATGGTAGAACCATAACCATAAACCCAAGCACACGATACATGGCCAGCCGTAAATCAATCACCCAACTAATTAAGAAAACCGTCAGCGCTACACTCATTAGTATCGTGGCTTTTGGTAGCCTGATGGTTATTCCAATCGGACGAGCCTCGGCCGCAACGCTTGGCCCGGGCGGTGGCGCTCCCGCCGTCACTGCTCCTGCCACCCCTGGTGTCAGCCTGATTCCCCTTGACAAATTCAGCCCAGAAAAACAGGCGCAAATCTGGTCACTAATCGGAGCAGCCACCTATGTCGAAAATGTCGGCAACATCGGCAAAGGCGATCAAGGCAACCACACGGCCTGTGATGTCGGTCGACCCCATAATGGCAATCTTACTGCCGACGATATAGCGAGTGGAGATTGGCTATGGGGCGGCTCTAAAGCGCGCGCTGGCAATCATGTGAGCCCCGACGGCACAGTTGATTGCGCTGATGCCTGGTTCAGGGATTTACTGAATAATGATGCCGGCTTCGCGGGCGACCTCACGTCACGAGGTCTGAAGGTTTTTCAGCACGCTGGCAACAACTCTAACAATCCGCTGTTCGAACTAAAGAACAACAGCCAAGATAGCGCCAGAAGCGCCCTGCGGGGAGTACTCGCTGACGCCTTCTTTGGTTCAGGCACAGGCCTAGGCTCCGCTCGTCTGCCGACTTTCGCGCCAGATCATATTGCATACCAGATACTTATTGAAAATTTCGTAAACCCATCGGCCTGTGACGCTCAGGCCACGGCAGGGCTGCAACCCGATGCCAAAGCCGTCTTACATGCTTCTCACGACAGAACCGCCCACATATCGGTCTACAATCCGACCACCCAAACCATAGACACCAATGTCGAATATTACTACACCGAAAAAGACGTGTCGGTTGGCTATGGGTTGAATATCACCAATGCGGCAGACGGAATACTCAAGTGCGACACAATCGCAGCTCAACTCAAAAACGCCAAGTACACCGCCGCTATCCTGAAATATGCCCAAAACCACCCTCAGACCCCGACGAGCAGCACGAGCACTTCCGGCACAAGCTCTGATCTCGAGCTCAATTGTGGCTCTAAGCTCGATGTCCTCACAAACCCCCTCAATTGGCTAATGTGCCCAATTGCCGAAGGCATGGCGACCGTCGCTAAAGTCCTCGATTCGAACATCAACAACATGCTGACTATCGACTCCCAAGATATATTTGTCACCACTCCCGGATATCATAAAGCCTGGGAGAGTATGCGCATTTACGCGATAGTTTTCCTGATCATCGTCACCCTGATCATCGTCATATCACAAGCCCTTGGTTTTGAGATTTTAGACGCCTACACCGTGCGTAAAGTGTTGCCCCGGTTGCTCATCGCGGCCATCGCCATTACTATTTCTTGGCAATTAATGATGTTCTTCGTAAACCTAACGAACGATCTGGGCAACGGTATTCGCGCCATTATATACACCCCTTTTAAAAGCCTCGAAGGCGCTAACGGTGTCACTTTGGGCGCCGGCGGAATGCTCCTAACAGACCTCCTTGGTGCCGGGGCATTTGCCGCCCTCGGTGTGCCTGGATTACTCAGTTTCGTGGCCACCGCCGCCTTGGCAGTGGCCGTGGCGTTCCTGGTGCTCGTACTGCGGCAGTTGCTGATCATCATCCTCATCATTGTTGCTCCCGTTGCCATCGTTTGCTTCATCCTGCCCAATACTAAAAAGATCTATGACTTGTGGTGGGATGCCTTCGCTAAAGGACTGATGATGTTCCCAATTATTGCGGCCTTTATTGCGGTCGGCAGGGTAGGGGCAGTCGTGGCTTCAAGCAAGCCTGGCGCCATCAACAGCTTTATCGCCTTTGTTGCCTATATTGCGCCATACTTCCTCATCCCGCTGACCTTCAGACTCGCTGGCGGGGCGATTGGAACTCTTGGCGGGGCAGTCAACAACCGCAGTCGTGGCGCCTTCGACGGCCTCAAAAACTACCGTGGCAACAAGATGAAGCAGCGCCGCAGCAACGCCGCCGAACGAGCTCGCACCGGCAATACCTTCAAGCGCGCCCCTAGTAATTCATGGCGCTCTAAGCTCAACGCAGGCGTTCAAGGTGTGGCTCTCTCAAATCAAGCTGGCTTTGACCCCCGCCATATGGGTACGAACATCCGCACCGCCGTGCGGGATAGTTCTGAGGCAAACGTAGCTAAATTCGCACAAGAAAACCAATCATTTGGCATGTGGAGCGGCGACGACGCCAAGGTATCGGCGGCCCAGTTTGATTCAGACACGGATATCGGAAATGAACTAGCCCGATTCGACGGGAGTAGATTTGCAGGAGCCGCCAATACTGGCCGCCGGAATGAGGCGATTTCGCAAATTAAGCGCACCAAGCGACAGGTCGACAATAACACTTTCCAGAAAGCCCGCGTGCGTGCTCAGGCCAAAACCGGTACGGGCTACCAAGATGCCAATGGCCAATTTGATGCCGCTTTGATGCTAGAGGATATAAACAAAGCCTACGGCAACGACGCCAATGGCGCCGGCAGGGCCCTCGCCGAAATGCGCGGCTCACTGGCCAACTCCGGCCAAGTCGCCGGTGTAGCAGGCTTTGGAACTTGGGCTCAGCAGCTAGAAGGCATGCGGCGCGGAAACGTTACAGCCGAGCACGCCCACAATGCCATCATGGATGACGCCATCAATTCCGCCTCCCCAGGGCAAGCTATTTACGGCAAGCCGTCGAGTGCGGCCGCGATGGGCAAAGCCCATGCCCGGCGCATCCAGGCAATTGCGTCGAGTATAAACTCGGGTGAAATGACTATGCCAACCGGACAAAAAGACGCTGCTGGCAATGCAATCTTACGCACAGCCACAGTTGAAGACTTAAGCGCCGCCACGGCCGGGGCCGCCGGGATTTACGACGCCACGTCTCAAGCATCTCCCGCTAATGCCAGTGCGATGGCTAATGAACTTATGGGCGTAAAGATCGATGGTCCAGCCTTTCCGATTGCCGTACAGCGCGAGCGTAAAAATTCGGATGGTTCGACCGCCTACGGCCGCGATGGGAAGCCAGCTATGGAAACCGTTATGAGCGAGAGTCGTCCAGCAACAATTCGCGAGTACATACAGTCCCAGATGAATGGCAACCCAGAATTTGCCAATCGTCGTCGCGACCTCAGTCAATCGTCTTTGGCTGAAGCCCAGTACGCGGCCCGTAATGCTGTACAGCCGACTTCAGGCAACGACCCAACCCGTGGTGGAATGCCTCAAGGGCCGGTCAAACCTTTTTAGAGCTTATGCTTAATTTGACATATGAACGATAAAATGCTATCATCAGTCTATGTCTTCTTCGCCCGAACATCGACCGCAATTCGTCCAACCGCCCTTATTTGAGGCTCCGACAGCTGCTCCGACACCCGAAGCTGCTGCCACTGGGCTAGTCGACAGAGGCCTGGTGGCAATCACGGGCCTCCGACGCACTATGCTGCAGCGCAGGATCAATAAATCTGGGCCAGCCGAGGACCTGCACGACGACGCTTCCCCTCACCGCTTCGCCGCAATGGATAGCCTAAGTCAGATTGAAACAGCACCCGATAGAATTACTACGCCAGCCGTGAAAGAGGCACCCAGCTACACCCAGCCTTCAACCGAAGACTATAATCCACTGACGGCTTTCGCTGGACACATGCTAACACGACCGGGTTATTTGCCCCCCGAAGAACGCCCCATATTTCAGCCTAACCCCGAAGACCCCCGCACTATGTGGCAGGCACAAAGCGCTCTTCGGGCAAACTACCGAGTTGATAAAATAATTAAGAAAAAACACATTCATGACCAATTAGTCGGGCTGTACGGTCCAGTAATCGAGAACGGTCACGAGCTCAAAGAGTATATCGATGAGACGCCGATGTCTTCGGCCACCAAACGGGCCATGCGCAGCGCTCACCGAACGGTCCGTCGGGCCAGTCGATCGGCAGAACGAAATGATCACAATTTGCGCAAAAGCATCCATAGCCACGATACCCCGGCCCGGACTATCGCCGTTCGCGAGAAAACAAAAGCGGTGGCCAAGCGCATAGGATCCGGCATCAAAAAAGGCGCGACCAAGACAGGGGAGCTGCTATGGCGCGGTAGCAAGGCAGCTGGACGTGCGTCTAAAGTCTACGGCCACAAGGCCGGCGCGGGCATTGCGCATGGCGCCAACAAGCTCAAGAACTCTCGTAAAAAAACTGGTTAGTTGTATTGATTATTCTTGCCCCTATTTCGGCGTGTTTCGCTAAAGCGATGGTATAATTATTTTTGTTAGCATAAACGTTAAGATCTTTATGGTATAGATGTGCGTTTCATGGCTATCCGGCCGGTACGGCACCCTTATCGAGACGGTTTCATAAATAATTCTTTTGGGCTTCATGGCCTCTTGGGAGAAATAGCTTCAACTGTGGCGACATATAAAGTAATTCAGGATATCGAAGCAGAAGATCACATTCTGGGGCCGTTGACGCTCCGGCAGTTCATTTTCAGTCTAATAACTGTCTTTCTGCTCTATTTAAGCTTCCTGGCCTATTCAAAAGGGGCCGTGTTCTTGCTCATACTGTTTGTGCCGCCGGCGCTGTTTACCGGCTTCTTTGCGCTGCCGATCGGCAAAGACCAGCCGACCGAAGTCTGGGCACTGGCCAAGCTTCGCTTCCTGTTCAAGCCCCGCAAACGGATTTGGGATCAAAGCGGCGTCAAGGAACTGGTGACGATTACCGTTCCGAAAAAAGTTGCAATCGTCCGGACCAACGGGCTGACTCAAAGCCAAGTCCGTAGCCGCTTAAGCGCCCTCGCCAGCACCACCGATAGCCGTGGCTGGGCGATTAAAAATGTCAACGTGAACCTGTACAACCAGTTGGCACAACCATCGGCTGGGGATAGTTCTGACCGGTTGGTTGACGCCACCGCCATGCCGCAGGCCGTGCCGGATTACGAAGTGTTGGCTTCGGACGACATCCTCGACGAGCGCAGCAACCCTATTGCCCAGCAGTTTGACCAGATGATCAACGCATCGAGCCAAGCCCACCACCAACAGCTGATCAACACCATGAACGATGTTCGAACCGAAACAGCTGCCGCCGCGCCGGTTGCACCCGAAAATTACTGGTTCTTAAATCAAACACCCGCGCCACCACCCGATGGGCAAGCCGTCTTCGCCGCCGCCCAAGTTGTCCAACCCGGAGCGACCGACTCGGCCGCCGGGCCGGTGGTAACGGCCGACGAAGCCGCCCTCTTGGATCGCCTAAAAGCCCACGGCAATCAGCCCCCACAGTCCTACTACAATGCCCACATGAAAACCCTCCAGCCACTGGCGGCCCAGACCGCCAATCCTACCCCTGTTAGCCCGGCAGTACCAGTGGCACCAGTCGAACCAACGGAACCGATGACACCCACTCCTGATCCTGCTATACTGAACCTAGCACGCAACAACGACTTAAATGTGTCGACTTTGGCTCGTGAGGCGTATAAAGTAAAAAATCCTGAGCCGCCTCAGGACGAAGTAGTGATTTCACTACGCTAGTATTAAAACCAAGCGTACAAAACAGGGTGGGCAAGTCCATATGAATCCGGCAGATCCAAATCAACCTAATCCTTATCCGCAGGGGCCTGCCCCGGCATTAGCCTACCCGGCACCGCCAGCCCAAAATTATCCGGCCCAAGCTGGCTACGCCGTACCGGGTGCGACGACCGCACCGGGCTCAAACGTCTTCGCTTCAGACGCCACTACCGCCGTCAACGTCGCGCACCCGCGGGCCAACAACCCCAACAGCACTCAGAATACCTTGCAAATTGCCGAGATCCGCGACGGCATCGTCATCATGAACGACGGCTCGTTCCGCTGTGTCGTCATGGTCAAAAGCATCAACTTCGACCTGATGAGCGGGCAAGAGCAAGAAGCCGTCGAATACAGCTACCAGGGCTTTTTAAACTCCCTGTATTTTCCCATCCAGATTTTTGTCCGCTCCCAAAAAGTCGACCTACAGCCGTACATCGAAAAGCTCGATAAAATCCGCACCGAGCACGATAACATGCTGCTAGCACTGCTCATGGAGGACTACATCGGCTACATCGATGCCCTCAGCCAGCAGACCAATATCATGGACAAGAAGTTTTACGTCATAATCCCTTTCTTCCCGCTGGCCGACGTCAAGCAAACCCTGTCACAAAGCAAAAACTTTTTTGGTGGCATTGGCTCTTTATTCAGCAGCAAAGAGCAGCACATCACCATCCACGAAGCCGACCTCGAAAACGCCAAATCAGAACTACGCAACCGCGTCCAATCAGTCTTGTCGGGTCTACTGCAGTGCAGTATTCAAGGGCTGCCCCTCGACACCCAAGAACTCATCGAACTGTATTACGACACCTATAACCCCGACACCGCCACCCGCCAAGAGCTCAAAAACTTCAATCTAATGACGGCCGATATCGTCACAAAAGGGCAGGGCGCGGCCACCCAAGCCCATCTGCAACGGGAGCTCCAATGAGTCACTTACCATTGATTAATTCACATTTGCCAAATTATTGGCAAAACTTTCAATTTTCAATTGTTGTGTCTTCCGGGCAAAATGAAAAATGCTACCTGATAAATAATTTGTTAAATGAAAATTGTGCAATGAATAATGCTTACGGAGAGAGCTTCTAATGGCATTTGGCAAGAAACCAGCCGTCGATCCCGTAGCTATCGCCCAGGCCCAACGGGCCCGCGAAGAGCAAGAGGTCCAAGCCGCCTTTCAGAAGGGCATCACTGCACTCCGTGATTTTATTGCCCCAAGTTCGCTCGAGTTCAGCAGCACCCACTTCCAGCTCGGCACGCGCTACGCCCGTACCTACTACGTTTTCGGCTACCCGCGCCAGCTGTACACCGGATGGCTGAGCGGCATGGTCAACATGGACGAGGTCATCGATATGAGCATGTACGTCTATCCGGTCGAGTCCCAGGTCGTCCTCGAAAACTTACGCAAAAAAGTCACCCAACTTGAAGCCGGCATTCAGATTGACGGCGAAAAGGGCCGCATCCGTGACCCGGGCAAACAGGCCGCCATCATCGACGCCGAGGAAATGCGCGACAAACTACAGGTCGGCGAGGAGCGCTTTTTCCGCTTCGGGCTGTACTTTACGGTCTACGCCAACTCCGTTGAAGAATTGGAATTCGTCAGCCACAAAGTCGAATCGATGCTCGGCCAGCAGCTGGTTTTCTCCAAGCCGGCCACCAGCCAGCAAGAACAGGGCTTTAACAGCACCGTGCCGCAACTGGTCGACCAACTACAAATCCGCCGCAACATGAGTACCGGGGCGCTCAGCACCAGCTTTCCGTTCACCAGCGCCGATCTCACCCAAGACCACGGTATACTCTACGGTGTCAATATGCACAACTCCGGCCTGGTTATCTTTGACCGCTTCAGTCTCGAGAACGGCAACTCCGTCGTCTTCGCCAAGGCGGGAGCCGGTAAGTCATTCACCGTCAAGCTCGAAGCCCTACGTAGCATGATGTTCGGTACCGAGATATTCATCATCGACCCCGAGAACGAGTATCAACGGATGTGTGAAGCCGTTGGTGGCGCCTACGTCCGGCTCAGCCTCAGCTCGGCGACCCGCATCAACCCGTTCGATCTGCCAAAAGTTGTCGACGCCGAAGAAGCCGATAACGCCCTGCGCTCAAACCTGATCACGCTGCATGGGTTACTGCGCCTGATGATGGGTGGCGCCCAAGCCCAATTGCTCGGCGGCAATAACGTCATAACACCGGCCCTCGCTCCGAGCGAAGAGGCCGACCTCGACGCCGCCTTGATCGAAACCTACGCCAAAGCCGGCATCACCAATGATCCGTTAACTCACACCGGCTTGCCGCCAACCATCGCCGACCTCTACGACACACTCCTGCACATGGGCGGCAACGGCCCGTCGTTGGCCCAGCGGCTACGCAAATACACCACCGGCACCTTCGCCGGCATTTTTAGCCAGCAGTCCAACATCAATATTAATAACCCGCTGGTAGTGTTTAATGTACGGGACCTCGAAGATGAGCTACGCCCAGTGGCCATGTACATCGTCCTCAACTACATCTGGAACAAAACCAAGAGCGACCAGCGTAAGCGCATCCTGATCGTCGATGAAGCCTGGCAGCTCATGAAGTACGAAGACTCTGCTAACTTCTTGTTTTCACTGGCCAAGCGCGCCCGTAAGTATAACCTCGGGGTGACGACAATCACCCAGGATGTCGAGGATTTTATGGGCTCGAGAATGGGCCGGTCAATCGTCGCCAACTCCAGTATGCAAATCTTGCTCAAACAGTCGCCGAGTGCCGTTGACGTCCTGAGCGACGTCTTCAAGCTCACCAGCGAAGAAAAGAAGCGCCTCAGCCAGTTCCCGGTCGGCCAAGGCCTCTTCTTTGCCGGGCAGAACCACGTCCACATCCAGGTCGTCGCCAGCCCGACCGAAACCGGGCTGATTACCACCAACCCCCAGCAAGTCCAACAGATTAAGTCGCAGCAGCAACAGGGTGAATTTAACCAACCGCAGGGCACAATCGACCTCAGTAACCGGTTGTATCCCGGTAGCGTATAATAAGCGTAAGTAATTAGTGAGTGTGGAAATAAAAATCTATGGGCGAACCAGCCTACAACTTACCTGAGGAGGACCGCCCGGATATTCGACCGGACTTGCCTGGGCTGCGCGCCCTTGAGGGCGGTGGGCAAGGCGATGGTGTACCACGCGGTAACTTGGCATCAGCCGATAACGCCGACGGTGCAGCCGCAGGCGACGACACGTCGGCAAAGTCGGCCGATGCCGGCAATCTCTACACGGCCGAAAAAGGGGAAGGGGAGTCCGGCGGTTCGCTCTACAACAGCCAAAAGGACACTGGCCTGACCTTCCGCCAAAAGCTCAAAGGTGGTGGCGCAAAACTACTGAAAAATAAGTGGGCGGTAGGACTCTTGGCTGGTGGCGGTGGCGGTGGTCTTATTTTAATCATCATTTTGGTAGTTTTGTTGAGCTCACTAAAGATCCCTAATTTTGCTGAACACATTGCCGCTTATCAGTTTGCTAGGGTCACTCGAACGATGGCAAAAAATTCCGAGCGTATTGCTGCCGAAAAGATGGGTATTGAAGCCGCCGATAATACCCTCTATTCAAAGTTGGGTACAAAGTATAGCGGCCTCAGAGATAACACTTGGGGCAAATTAGACAACTACCGACCCAATAAGGTAATTGACAACTTCAAAACCAGTGACACCTTAAAATTTAATTACAGTGAACCCAATAAACTCGGTAGAACACGGCTAGAGGGTGTCACCATCGGCAATAAGCCCATTCCCGTGAACAACGACCGACGCTTAGCTAGCAAGCTAATCCCTGGGGTTCAGTTCGGCAAAGACGTATCGTTCGCCAAAGATTTTGCACCGGCGCTTGACGAAGCTTTGCGCGCCAAAGATATCGGTCCAATCATCCGAGGAAGGGTCGCTAAACAGATTAGGCAGGAGTTAGGAATTAGTTTGATAGCCTGGACGATCGGCAAATACCAAGGCAAGACTGACGCCGAGGCGAAAGTTTTAATAGAACAAGACACCTACAAAGCCGTCACCGGCAATGACCCCGTCACTAACCCGGGGGTCGGCAAAGAGATCAACCAAACCGCCGAAGAGGTTAAGGCTGCCGAAAAGACGGCCCTAGACGATCCGGCAAGCGCCAAAGCAATTGCCGCCAACCCCAACGAACTGCCTAATGAAGTAGTCCAAGCTCTGGAGAAATCGTCACTTTCGAGTCTAGATAGCGGTTTTAAAACAGCTCTCGGCGTCGCTAACCCTATTTATGCCGTTGCCGTTCCGCTGTGTTTAATTTATGATGGTTCACTCCAAAAATCAGGCCCGACAATTAACACCCAGAATGCTCAATTGCAAAGGCAGTTTTATTACGTCGCATCGAGTGCCAGCCAACAAAAGGATGGTTTCCAAGCATCGGGTGCCGCCGTCGGGGCGATGAACTGGAAATTGGGTAATATCGAAAAGTCAAATCCTGAACTACGGGCTAGCGGACAAACCGTTAACACCACCAACTATGCCAGCGTTCAAGCGTCGCCCGTCGGCCAGTTCTCAATTGCCGACGCTTTGTTTCCTGATCCGATTGCTGGTGTATTCAATAAGCTGGCAGGCAGCTGCCCAGTGCTTACAGATATTAAAACCGGTATAGCGTTAGGTGTGGCCAACGTAGCAACCATCGCGATTGGTTCTTTTTTTGGAACCGGTGAAGCCCAGGCTACAGCCGAGGCTGCGGTCATAGCTGCCACCGAAACGGCGGTGCCTAGGCTCACCACTCGTATATTGACCAAGTTTATTGCCCAAAAAGCCGTAGCCAAAGCTTTTGTTAAAGATACGACTATTCAAGTCTCGGCGATAGTCGGGGGCACCATCATCGCCAAGATAATCGTCATGTCGCAAGTTGGTACCGCCCATAGCAGCCTCGCCACAGGTACTAGCTTTGCTAATGATACCGATGCTGGAGGCAATCTGGCCGCTGGCAGAATCGAACAGCAACAGTTTTACGGACGACCCCTGACGAGTCCCGAATCGGTGGCTACAAACATCAACGACCAGCAGTTTGCCACTGCTCAGACCAAGCAACAAAGCCTCTTTGAGCGTTATGCTTCAGTAAATAACCCCAACTCACTCTTAACGCGTTTAGGCTTGTCGCTAAAAATAAATTTGAACGCTTCAATATTCTCTTCACTCCTTAGTTTGGGCGGTAAAATCTTTAATCCGGTAGCTATATTCGGCAACTCTTTAGGTGTATTTGGTCCGCGCGTCGCTCTAGCCGCTAGCTCGGTCGACAACTCCAACTATGGCAATGTTCAGTGGGGTTGGTCGGACCAAGAGAATGCTTTAATTGATAGTGACGATAGTTACAAAATGTTGCCCAACCAAGCGGTGCTTGACGCGAGCACCAAACAGGACGAAATTGCTAGTAAATACGGTCAGTGTTTTGATGGCACGAAACAAATGGGGGATATATTGGCCGAAGGACTCATTAAACGATCTACTGATGGTAGCGTCCTTAGCGACGACAGCCTATGTTCCCCCACGAGCCTTGGTCCAAACAATCCTACTTATGGAGATCTGGTCTTCCGTTGGCGCGTCGCTCAAAGCTACAACCACACCCTCGACCAGCTAACACAGGCGCAAGACATCAGCGAAAACAGCACTAGCAATAGCCCGACGGCTCCAGTAAATGGTCAGATAGTGGGGAATATCGGGGAAAGTTCAACCGATGTGCCCTGTGCCGCCAGCACCAAAGACCTTGGTACGGTAGTCAGTCGGTACACGGGCGATTTGAAGCAGGGAAGTGGCCCGTTAACACTCCGTTTATGCCAGCTGTCCAGCATTGGCGGCTCCGGCAACAACACCCAAGGTGCCAGCATTAGTGGTGGGGCGGTAGTGGGTTCTCGTGTGGCCGGTGCGTGGCAGGCACTTGGCGAAAAAGCCAAAACTGCCAATGTCCAGTTGAGTTCTTCCAGCTCTTTTAGGTTAGCCGACTCGTGCGGGGGAACTGGCAGCGGTACGGCTTGCGCCGCTCCAGGGCAGTCCTTACACCAACTTGGTGTAGCAATCGACTTTGCCACCATAACCGTAAAAGGCACTAGCACAACAAGTTGTTCTGGTCGGGGCGAGCAAGTCGGCAATGCGTCTTGGGACTGGCTCAATAATAACGCCGCCGCTTTTGGTTTTAAACAGTACTCGTTTGAGGCCTGGCACTGGGATTCACTGACCACACCCAACCGCTGCGGGGGCGATGGCACTAAATGATCCACCGGCCTACCACTAAATCAACGCGTTCCGACTTTACGACTTTTTTAAGTCGGCGGATTGGAAGTGTCCAGGTTGTTAGTAATTTGCTAGCCAAGGCGTGGGTCGGCCTATTGGTCGTCGTTTTATTAACCACCCAGCAAGCGTTTGCGCTTAGCAACGGCGATCTCCAGTCGATACAAAACTATACGCCCTTTTATGACCCGACCGACACCAGTCAGGCCTGCTCCGGTGGTACCGCTAGCTCCGGTACGCCGGGCGACCTAAAAACCCGCCAACAAAAGGTTTGGGATGGTTTGCGAGCCGCCGGCTTCACTCCCATTCAAGTGGCCGGCATTATGGGTAACATGCAGAATGAAAACGGTTCTTTTGATCCAACCGTTGTCGAAGGCGGAACACATGCTGACGTTCCCCCCGCCTACTCGGCCGCAGCGGGAGCGGACGCAAACAATCCAGGCTACGGCATCGTTCAATGGACCCCTGGCGTTAAACTGATTCCATCCGCTATTCCGTTGGCTCTCGTTCACGACCTCGGCTGGCAAATTAATACTTTAGTCAACCAGCTCACTAAAGCTGGTTCCAAACCGGGTGACGAAACCGCCGCCGGTACAGCCGTCAAGGCAGCTACTACCGTTGCCGGCGCCACCCAGGCCTTTGAGTTGTTGTATGAGCGCCATAGTGGCCCTCCTCAGCCCCAACGCGTCACTAACGCCAATAAGTTTCTAGCCGAATTCGGCTCCAGCACCCCAACCCAAGGCGTCGCACCAGCCGCCGCCACGACAGCAACTCCTCTTGCCGATCCCTGCGCCACTCCTGCCGTTGCTACTGGAAACAGCGCACCGGGAGCCCTCGCTTGGCCTATCACCACTAAAGCCACTATTACCCAGTGCTTTGTCGTTGGTGGTCACATTGGTTTGGACATTGCCTACACCCGTGGCACCCCAATCTTTGCCGCCGCTGCGGGCACTGTTGTTTTAGCTGGAGGCAATGACCCGGGAGGATACGGTCTTAACTATGTCGCCATCCAGCACGGTCCCCAGTTATATACCAGTTATGGTCATATGGACTCTATGCTCGTCAAAACTGGTGACGTCGTCAAACAAGGACAGCAAATCGGCACAGAGGGTAACCAGGGGAAATCGTCGGGCGCACACCTCCACTTTAACGTCATCAAAAGTGCCAAAGCCGCTGCGCTTTATTACAACGGCAATGTCGATCCTTTAACCAACGGCCTAGCACTCCCGCCCGGTGTACCTAATCCTAGTAATTGTACATAACATGAAAGTAGATAGTCTTATGAAGAAACGACTTATGCTCCTCATTATCAGCCTTGGTTTGGTGCTCACTATATACGGGGTGTCGCAAACCTCACGACTCAAAGTGAGTCTCATTGGTGGTGTCGCCAGCGACCATACCTACACTATTTTGAAGCAAGCCAACGATAAGTCGACAAAAATCGACAGCACCGCTACAACAGTCAGTAGACTTACCGGCGCCGGATCTTACGAGATACGTGTCACCCAGGGCAACCTCAACGCTTTTGGTGTCGTTAAAACCCGCGGCTTTTTCCAAACGACTTCCATTAGTCTCAACCTCCGACCGGAACGGGCTCGCCAATTCGTGGGCGATAACCCTGGCGTCTGTATGGGTCTTGTTGGCGGCATTCTACTCTCGGGTGACTGTAGCAGCGATGCGTTGACGCAACCGATGAATAGACACGTACCAGCTACCGCCGACACCCCCACTTACATTGAACCCTATAGCGCCGTCACGGGGTATATCGAGGGTAGCGCCACCACCAAACTTGGACAAGTCACCCTATTTAGGGGCCGCCTGGAGGATACGCCGACCCACACAGCCTACCTCAACCTCAGCCCGACCCAGACCACTACCGCAATCAACGGCAGTGTCCTGACTGGTCTTGATGCTAATGTGGATTATTTGCTGGCACCTTACAAAGACGGCTTCATCGCCTACGACACCGCTTTCGCCAATATATACTACTATGCTTCGCTGGCCGCCACGCCGGTCAAAATCACTATTAGCGGTCCAGCTGACAAAACCCTGCTAGCTTCGACGCTGAGTACCTCAAGCACTGGCGATATCGCCATCGCCTATGTCGATGCCCCTAGTGAAAGTACCAGCGCCGTCAAAACCCGACCCACCTCTGAAGTCATCGTCTACAGTGGTAGTCTGGTTAACCGCTACCGTGTAAACGAACACTTCTCGGGGATTGGCTTTTGTGGTGTCGCCAAGCTTTGTACTCTTAATAGCGCCAGCGGTGCCCTTGAGGTTCGCGATATCGCCAAGCAATTCAAGCAATTGTTTGCCATTCACCGCGTGACGGGCATCACTGGACAGGGCTCTAGCTTTGTGGCTTTTCAAGATAAAGCTATTCTCAGCTTTGATGCCGATACAGCGATGGGCTTCAGCGCCTACCAATACAGTGGTTACGGGTCTTGTGGCTTCCAAAACGCCGAAACAGGCTATTTGCTCTGCTTAACCGACAGTAATCAAAAACGCCTCGGACTCTACCTTAACCTCAGCGCTCCGAACACTGATAGTATTGATAAAAAAATAGCCCAGCTTAAGCAAAAAACCAGTGATTTAACGGCCGTTTCGATCGTTGGTAAAGTCATCTTTATTACTCCGACAGGTGAATTAGCTTACGACACGACCACTCATTCTTATCTGCCGGATCCAACGATTCAACGACTGACCGCCGCCCGAATTCTGGCCGATCTCGACGCTGTAGGTATCGACCGCAATGTCTACGCAGTAAATATTACCACGCCTGATTGAACCCGACGTTGACAGATATTAATCGTCTGCTAGACTGGCGCCGTTTGCGCTAATAATAACCCCTTTGGACGTTAGCTCCCGAGCGGAATAATGTGACAGGTCTCGGTGAAGTGCTGTAGTACGACGTCGGCGTCGGTCGTTGTAATAAAGGTCTGGTAGTTTTTTAAATAGTTGGTCAGTGCCCGCCGCCGGGCGCCGTCGAGTTCACTAAATACGTCGTCGAGCAGTAGCAGGGGAGCCACGTCGCGGCTGGCTTGCAGGCGATTGAGTTCGAGTAGTTTTAGCGCCAGCACAGCGGTGCGGGTTTCGCCCCTTGAGGCCACGTCGGCCGCCAACCGGCCATCAAACAGCACGCTTAGGTCTTCGCGGTGCGGTCCGGCCGCGGTAAAGCCGCGTAAACGGTCGAGCTCGACGCTGGCCTCTAGTCTATGGAGTAGTTGGCTGTCGTAATTTTCGGCCGGCCAGCGCCCGTCGTAGCGCAGCGCAATCCGGGTGTTGGTACGTGATAAATCGCCGTATAATCCGCCAATTTCCAGATTGAGTTCATCGACCAGCTGGCCGCGCGCCCGCACGATTTGGCCGGCCAGTTCACTCAGCCGGACATTCCAGGGGAACAACTGCATGGCGAGGTTGGCGCCGGCTTGCTTGAGCAGGCTATTGCGTTGCGCTAAGGTGCGTTTGTATTGGCGGCGCAACAGGCCATAGCCGGGCAAGGTTTGTTCGAGCAGATCGTCGAGATAGTTACGGCGTTGCTCGGGCGAACCGACGAGTAGTTGGAGATGATTGGGCTCAAATAGCACAATCGGCAGGCGGTGCGGCAGGGTCAATCGAGAGTACACTTTGCCGTCGAGTTCATAGGCCTTACTCACGGTCGGTTCACGGGTAAACTTAACGGTGCGATTATTGCCGAGTGTGTCGAGGCTGTCGAGTCGGGCCCATGGCTGGTCGGCCTGCAGCAATTCTTGGTCCCGAGTCCGGTACGAGCTGCCGGTGGCAACCACCAAAATAGCTTCCAGTAGGTTGGTTTTACCACTGGCATTGGGGCCGACGATAATATTAACCCCAGGGTCGAGCTCGAATGAATCGTCATCGTAGGACCGAAAGTGCTGCAAGCGCAAGTTAACTAACATGTAGTAGGAGTTAGGAAGTAGGAATTAGGAAGTAGCATTGAGCGACCTGTTTAGTGAACGAATGAGACCGTGTAGTAACTTGATTGAGTTAAGTGATTCGTTGGCTAATATATTAAATTGGTCTTTCGTGATTTTACCGGTGTCCCGGCCTATCAGTAGTTGGTTTTGCACTTCATAGGCCGAACCGCGGGCCATGATGTAAAAATGCTTCTTGTCGGCCGTTGTTTGTCGGCCGAACCCCTCAGCAATATTGGAGGTGATAGAGACGGCCGCTCGCTCTAGCTGGTTACGCAAGAAGTCATTTCTCGGAAAGTGCTCACAAGTGCTCAGTACAAGCAGTACAAATTCATGGCTTTTTTGCCAAGCTACTAAACCCGTAAAAGAGGTTACTTTTCCATCCGACATATATATCCAAGTATACTAATTTCTACTTCCTAATTACTAGTTACTACCCTTAGCCTTTGAGCGGCATGATGACATGGCGGTACTCATCGTTCGTCGCGTCGCTCAACAGCGTCGGTTCGAGCTTGCCGTTAAAACCAAACGTCACAGTATCGCCCGATAAGACATTGAGTGCATCGAGTAAATACCGCGAGTTGAGGGTGATGCTGCCGCTGCCGCTGACTTTGGCGGTGGCGGTGGCGGTGTTCTCACCAAGCTGAGAGGCTACCGAGCGAATACTTAGGCTGCCTGACGCCTCATCGACTTCAATCGTGACACTGCCGGCACTTTCGCGCGCAAACAAGCTAGAGACCTTGGTGACGTTCACAAAATCGGACCGGGCCAGTGTCGCTTCAAAGCTGAAGCTGGCTGGTATTAGTTTTTGGTAGTCAGGGTAACTGCCGTCAACCAACCGTGTGACGAGTTCGACGTCGCCAACCCGGAATAACACTTGCTGATCGTCGTGGGTCACCGAAACTTCGTCAGTGCCATCACCCAAAATCCGTAACAGGTCGTGTAACGAGGAGGCGGGGATGAGTAGACGGATATCTTCTTTGTTCTTGCCGAGACTTTTCTCGGCCAAACGGTAACTGTCGGTGGCGGCGATAATGAGTTTGCCGGCAATCGTGTGGAACAGAACACCGGTTAAAACTGGTCTAGTTTCGTCACTACTGGCGGCAAACACGACTTGCTGTAGGCCTTTCTTTAAAACCGCGCCGCTGACTGTCCAGGCCTTACCGCCCGTAATTGCCGGCATAACCGGAAAGTCGTCGGCCACGATGCCGTTGACCACTGATTTGTATTGGTCGGTGGTGACGCGCAATTTCGTGTCGTCGAGTTCGAGATTAATCACACTGCTCGGTAAACTACCGACAAAGTCTTGCATTAAACGAGCCGGGACGGTGATCGAACCCTCGGTGCTGACTTTAGCGCCAATGTAATGGGTAATGGCGATATCGAGGTTGGTGGCTGATAGGCTGAGCCGGTTACTGCTCGTCTTAATCAACACATTAGCTAGGATGGGTAGGGTATTACGAGAGTTAGCGACACGGGCGACTGAACCGAGGGCGCGGTTAAGGTTTTCCTGGGTGACTTGCAGTTTCATACGGGACTCCTAATTAGTAATAAGTAGTTTTTTAAGTAATTTACTTTGTTATTGTTCTTATTGGTGGTGTGGATAATGGGCATAACCGGTTGGCTAACAGCGGCGAATTGGTCTAAAAGGCTGGTCACAACTGGTTGGGTAAGTGGGGGCTTGGCAGTGCGTAAACCCCTAGGTTTGTGCTCAGCCGCCGAAGCGACCGGCTCAGCCTCTGGGGATAAGCCCGGATTGTGTCCACTGCGGCCCCACCGGCTGTACACATGTTGTACCCAACTAGTAGGAACTAGAAAGTAGGAAGTAGCAATTAGGGAAGAGGAAGTAGCGACGCGCTGGAAGCTATTAATGCCTAGTTCTTGTTTGCTAACCTCTAGCTCACGCATAGAGCCGCTCCTTGATTTCACTCAGAGTGTTGCGCAGACTGGCATCGAGTCGCGATTCTTTCTCGATCTTATCAACCGAGTGGATAGCGGTGGTGTGGTCTTTGCGGCCGAGTTCACGGGCGATCTTAGGGAAGCTCAAATGCAGTTCACTCCGCAGCATGTACATGGCGATCTGGCGCGGCACAACAATGTCCTTATCGCGCTTAGGGCCGAGGATGTCTTCCATGGGGATTTGGAAGTGGCGGGCGGTGCGTTCGATGATTTGTTTGGCGCTCAAGTGTTTGGGCCGGCTTTTGCTGACGCCGAGCAGGCTGCTGGCAATTGACAATGACGGGTCAAGGGCGCGCATTTCACAGAAGGCCAGTAGTTGGTTGAGGGCGCCTTCGAGTTCACGGATGTTGGTCTGGACGTTAGTGGCTAAATACTCGACGACGTCGGCCGGCAGCACCATTTCGTGCTCCTGGGCTTTGGTTTGGACGATGGCGCAGCGCGTTTCGAAATCAGGGTTTTGCATATCGATGCTCATGCCCCAGGCAAATCGGCTGCGGAGACGCTCTTCGAGTGTGGCGATTTCTTTGGGCGGCTTATCGGAGCTGATAATAATCTGGCGGTTACCTTGGTGGAGGGCATTAAAGGTGTGGAAGAACTCTTCCTGCATCTTTTCTTTACCGGCGATAAACTGGATATCGTCGACAATCAGCACGTCGGCTGTCCGGTAATAGCTGGCAAAATCAGCGGTCTTGCGAAAGCGGAGGGCATCGACAAACTCCTGGACGAACTGCTCAGTCGAGATGTAGAGGACCTTAGCGGCCGGGTTCTGCTTTGAGATGGCGTTGCCGACGGCTTGGATCAAGTGGGTCTTACCAATACCAACCCCACCGTACAAAAATAACGGGTTATATTTGCTGCCGGGCATTTGGGCGATCGACTGGCAGGCCGCAAAGGCCAGTTCGTTGCCGGCGCCAACAATAAAGTTATCGAAGGTGTAGCGTTCGTTGATACCTTGGCGGTAGGAGTGGCTAAAGCCATTACTGGTGGTGGAGCGGGGGGGTTCAGAGGCGGCTACCCCATTTTGGGCGGCTGTTGTCACCAGGATCGGTTCGTCATAGCGCGGCGGGCGCGGCGAGGCTGCCAGTGGTGAGATTTTGTACTCAATCGTAGCCGGTGACAGGCCGTTTTTAGCCAGTGTTGCGCTGATGATGTCGTTGTATTTGCGCTCAAGCTGCTGCTTAATGAATACATTCGGAACGCCGATGGTCACGGTTGTGTCGTCGTAGCGGAGGAGCTGAGTGTTTTTGAACCACGTTACAAAGTTGCCATGCGATACCGAGAGCTCGATTTCGCCCAAAACTGCCTGCCATAAATTATCCTTTTGCATGCCGCTCCTTATGTCTTCCCTTAAATATACACTAGCTGGGCTAAAGTTTTCCACACCTTTTGTATAACTGGAGTTGCAACCAGTCAAACTTGCCGATAAGGTGTTGCTTTATACACAATCGTTCACTCCATCTGGTAATCTGTGGATAAAATTTGGCGGATGGTGGAAAACTTGTTATTATACGAGGGTTAAATATTGTCAATTCTACGTAGCAATTGCTACAAAAGTATCTTGCAATCGCCCTCCAACCGCGCTAGGGGGGGCTTCACAAATAACCTAAGTACCCCTAAGATAGAACTATGCCCAAAAGAACATTCCAACCAAAGAAACGCAGTCGCTCCCGCGAACACGGCTTTATGAAGCGCATGGCTACTAAGGCCGGCCAAGCCGTTTTGAACCGCCGCCGCAACAAGGGCCGCGCCCGTTTAACGCATTAAGCCGACGCGCCACGTTCGACATAACCCAGTGGGGAAGTGATGATTAACCGCTCACACCGCTTTCATGGTAACAACAGCCTGCGGGCTGTTTATCGTCATGCCCAAACGCTGCGCAGTTCCAGCCTCAGCCTCAAGGTCGCCGGCAATCAACGCCGGGAAGGCTATCGCGCCGCCGTTGTGGTGTCCCGCAAGGTCAGCCATTCGGCCGTGGTGCGCAACCGGATCCGCCGGCGTATCTTTGAGATTATCCGCCACCACACTGACCCCCGTAGCCCGAGCGATCTGGTCGTGACGGTGTTTGGCCCCGAACTAGCGACCTTACCGGCCAACCAACTTGAAAAAAATGTTAGTGAGTTGCTCGCCGCGGCCGGCGCCCCCAGTGCCAGCAAAAAACCCAAGACGGCAGAGAAGGGTTAGTAGATAGTAGTTGGTAGTTAGGGGTTGGGGGTTCGCTACCTAGCTCTAGCTACGCAAGCTTTTGCCACTGTCATGCCGGGCTTGCCCCGGTATCCAGACAGAAGCTTGCCATTTGCGTACCCTTTGTGCGGGAGGTAGGACCTCTTTTGTTATTTCAATGTAAACTTCTTTCTTTTACTTACTCCTTTTGCTGCCAAAAGGAGCCAAAACCACCGGCGGACGTTTCACCTTGACTAGCAGTTGTGAAAAAGCAGTTTCGGACAAGAACTCCTCACCAGGGTGCCAGTGGCACCCTGAATCGTCAGACAGCTTGTCCAAGCCAAGCACACTGCTTTTGCACAACACCTAATCAGGGCTGCACTTTATGCCGGTTTAATCACCATGGTGGTCGCCTCGTTGGCGACTCATTCTTGATTGGGATCCAACGCCCCACTGTCATGCCGGGCTTGACCCGGTATCTAGGCTGGCAGCTCTTTTCTGGATCCCGGGTTTACCCCGGGATGACGGAGGTGTCAGGGTTGGAACGATGGCCAGAGCCGAGCCCACCCCTAACTACCAGACCCGCCAACCCCCAACTACCAGTTCAGTCGTGTAATCTGGTATAGTTAAGATCAAAGAGGAGTCAAACTAAGCAATGTTTACAACGTTTATTATTCAGCCGATTTTTAATTTACTGGTGTTGGTCTACGCCTTGTTGCCGGGGCACAACTTTGGTCTAGCGATCATCATTTTCACAATCATCATTCGCTTGCTGCTGTGGCCACTCGTCAAGAAGCAGCTGCACCAGACCACGGCGATGCGCAAACTCCAGCCCGAGATCAAGAAAATCAAGCAGTCGACCAAAGGTAACCGCGCCAAAGAGTCAGCCATGATGATGGAGCTATATAAGGAAAAGGGTATTAACCCGATGGGGACGTTCCCGATCCTGATTGTCCAGTTTATTGTGCTGATTGGCCTTTACAGCGGGCTGCGCAAAGTCATTGACCATCCCGATGCCTTTGTCACGTTCGCCTATCCCGCCCTGCAACACCTGCCGTGGATAGAGCACTTGTCGCGCAACATCAACTCTTTTGATAATACCCTGTTTGGGCTCGTCGACCTCAGCCGGCCGGCCGTCAAAGCCGGCAGCGCCATCTACATTCCAGCCTTGATCCTCGTCGCCGGCAGCGCCATCGCCCAGTACTTCCAGAGTAAACAGTTGATGCCCGCCAGCAAGGACCAACGTAGCCTGCGGGCCATCCTGCGCGACGCCGGCAGCGGCAAGGCCGCCGACCAGTCCGAAGTTAACGGTGCCGTCGGCCAGAGCACCATCGTGCTGCTACCCGTCATGGTCTTCTTCTTTACGGTCAACCTGCCGGCCGCCCTCAGCCTCTACTGGCTGACCGGGGGCATCGTCGCCTTTATCCAACAGAGCATCGTGCTGGGCAAAGACGAAGACGAAATGGAAAGCATCGCCGACGAGCCGACCAAGCGTGATCTCAAGGCTATCCCTGAGGCTGAAGTCGTCACCGTGGCGCCCGTTGCTGCCGCCCATCCCCCCAAGAAACCCAAGCACCACAACAAAAGGAAAAAACGATGAACCTCTCCACCGAAGACGCCGTCCAGTTCTCGAAGCAGTACCTGCAAGACATGCTCTCATTCTTTGGTCTCAACACCGATGTCGAGGCGAGCTTAGACGGCGAAGTCATCCAATTGAACGTCCCCAGTACCAACCTTAACGGCTTTTTGATCGGCCAGCGCGGCGACAACATCCGCGCCCTGCAGTATTTAACCTCCACGGCGCTCAAGAACAACAACTTTGAGCTGGTCCGCGTCAATGTCGACGTCGCCGAGTATAAAAAGCAACGGGCCGACCGCCTGCGCGAAACCGCCACCGAGTGGGTCAAACAAGTCCAAACTAGCGGCGAGCCAATGGACCTCCAGCCGATGAACGCCGCCGACCGCCGGGTGATCCACCAATTAGCCGTCGAGTATAACCTCCAAAGTGAGTCAGTCGGCGAGAACCGCGACCGTCACATCGTCCTGCGCTCCATAACCAACACCGAAGAGGCAACGACCACACCAGCCGACCCAGAGATTTAAGTAGCGACTAGCCGGGGGGCACCTCTTCCGGCGCATTGACCAAACATCAATCTTATGCTATCGTATATTAGTGAATAATAGCTCTTTTCCTCGACCAGCCGAGACCAACCCGACTACTGAAACGATTACCGCCACCCGCGTGACAACCTACAATCGGGTCGAGGATGTACCCACTGCCATCACTAACCTACTGGATGTCGCGTATAGCGCCCAGCAGTTAGTCGAACGCCAACTGCTCGCCCGGACCCGAGACGCTTCTGACGTCAAACGACACGGCTGGGGCGTGTTTAGTACTACGGTAATCCAACACGGCAAGAAACTGTATCTCGCCGATCGCCAAGCCGACCTAGCGATCAGTGTTGACCCTCACCACGTGGGCGGCATTCGTTTCTCTGCTCAACTGTTAGGAAGCACCACCAACTACAAAGCTGGCCGATCCGGTCATCAGATGAACGAAACAGCCAGCCAGGCACTGACCTGTACCGTGCAGCCGGCCCGCCCCGGCGAGCCGGAGTTTATCCAAGTCGACGTGTTAGGCTTCATTAATCCCAGCGATGCTGAAAATCGCCTGCCGAGCGGGGAGCAACCCGCGCTGACCACCGCTGATCTGACGACCATTAATCAACTGAGCGGGTCGATCACGCGCTTAGCCAGCCAGTACGTTGGCGACTTTATAGTTGAGCCGGCGCTGTTGCTAACGCGCGAGGCGATGGATGCGCGCTCGGCCGGTCTGCCGCCCACTATCGTCAGATAGGGATTATAACTACAGTGCCATAGAATTGACAATAAAGCATAAGCATGCTAGTATACTACTTAGGTTACAACACACTAGTTTGTACTAAAACAAAAAGGAATCAACCATCATGCAAGACCAATCAACCTTTGAGCACGACGATTCAGGCTTCGAGTCCAACAACTACCCACACCACCGCACTGAAGGCGACGCCGACGCTGCAGTGAGAACCACGTTTGCCAGTGGCTGGGACAAGCTCCAAAAAAGGGGCCTACCCGACCAATTTCATGCCATCGTAGTCCAGGCAGTTAAAACTGAAGCTGTCATGATCCCCGTCAGCATCAACCACACACTCGAGCTCCCTCCTGTTGTGCAGTAAGCGGGCCAGCAACACCAACCAAGCATCACACTAAAACGCACCTTACACCAAAAACAAACAGAAGGAATCAACCATCATGAAACACCAGTCAACTTTCGAACTCGGCTTCGTCTCCCACGACGGACCAAAATACAACGAAAATAAACAGTTTCCACGCACTGTTGCTGATGAACTCGCCGCTTTTGCCGAGCTAAATGCCGCCATTGATGGTAGGTGGCACGACCAAGCACGCCCTGGCTTCGAAGACCAGACCGAAGGCATACCTACCGATGCCTTTATGGATAAGCTAGAACTGTTTCCGCCCACTGAAGGAGTTTGGGACAGCGAAATCGGCAAACACCACTAGCCTCTCTAGAAGTACAGACAGCGGTTTCGTCGCATGATCGCTAACGTAAAACGCGCTCCTAGCCAGGGGCGCGTTTTGTTATGCCTGAAATTCTACAGTCGCCAGCCTGGCGCATTACCCCTAAAGAAGGCCTACGGGCTTAAGTATATATCGTCGGCTGATCGCAGCCACTGTCATCCCGGAGGGGACGCCCAAACACCACAACTGTCATCCCGGAGGGGACGCCCAAACACCACAACTGTCATCCCGGACCTGATCCGGGATCCAGAAAAAGCTCGGCCTAGATACCGGGCCAAGCCCGGTATGACAATGGCAAAAGATTTTGCAATTATAGAGCGAACCCCCAACCCCTAACTACCAACTACCAACTACCACCTACCACCTACCACCTACCAACTGCTAACCCCTAACTACCAAGCACGCGGTTGTAGACGGCCAGGGTTTGCTCGGCCAGGCGCTGCCAGGAATAGGTGGCGGCCTGGACTTGGCCGGCCTCGATCAACCGCTGGCGTAGAACTTTATCGGTCAGCACTTCGTTGATGGCGTCGGCCATGGCGGTGACGTCCAGCGGGTCAAAGTAGTGGGCGGCGTCGACGTAGACTTCGGGCAGGCAAGTGGCGTTGCTGCTGACCACCGGGGCGCCGTGGATCATGGCTTCGAGCCCGGGCAGGCCAAAGCCTTCACTTAAAGACGGGAAAACGTAGGCCGCACAGTGCTCGTACAGCCATCTTAGCTCGCCCTCGCTCACGAAGTCGGTAAAGATCACACCCTTGATGCCCCGGGCTGTAACGAGCGCTTCAGTCCGCCGGTAGTTGGCGTCCTTTTTGCCAGCTAAAACGAGCTGTAGGGCAGGGTGAGCGCCGCGCAGTTGGGCAAAGGCCTCGATCAGCCGCTCCAAGTTCTTGTGGGGCGTCGGTCTACCTACATACATAATAAATTGCTTATTTTGCAAACCGGGGAGGGCAGTGGCGGCGGCAAGGATGGGGTCGGCGGCTTCGAGCGTGACGGTGATTTTGTCGGGGACAACACCGCTAAAATTAACCAGATCATCTTTCACGAATTGGGTCGGCGTCAGCACGGCCGCCGATTTGCGTGCCGCCCGCCGGATAACTTCCTTATAGACCGATTGTTTAAGCTTAAAGACCACTTTGTTTTTGGCCGGATTGTCGAACCTAACAGTGGTCAAATCGTGTATGGTGGTGATGGTTTTGCCGCGGTACAGGACCGGCTGCTGGACCATCCCAAAATGTACAACGTCTGTTCGTATTTTGTTTAATTGGTGCAAAAAGCCCAGTTGTTCGGCAAAGCTAAATTCGTCGTACGGACACACCAGTTTAGTAAACCGTGGATTGCTCGGTACCCAGCCGGCCATATCTTTGGGCTTCAGCAGCACCACATAGTCGTGTTCCCTATCGATTGCTTGCAAATAATGCAGCAGCCGCTCCACGTAGCGGCCGGTGCTGGTGCGCAGCTCGCGGGCGTCGATGACGATTTTGCTCATTGGGTTTCACCGCTGATTCGCACGAGTTGTATGAGCATAGCTTAACTATACCAAAGCCCGCCAGGCAGCCGCTCCTTAAATAGTTAAGTTTCTGACGGTTTTAATCTGTGAATGCTGTGGATAAAGGCTATAATAAAGCCCGAACAAACTCACAAGAAAAAGTTGTTAGTTGCAGGGCAGTAACACGAAGCAACTCTACCGGTAATAAACGTGAGCAGGTAACTTTTTAAAAAAGGACAGATAGGCTGATAGCTATGGATTGGGAAATACTATTCTATATATCGCCGAGTGGTCAGCCAGTCGTGCAGAAGTTCATTGACGCTTTACCAAAGAGTCCCCGCGCTAAATTGTTACGGCAGATTGACCTACTTGAAAACTACGGGGCTCAACTCGGTATGCCCCATGCAAGAGCTATGGGTAACGGACTACTTGAACTACGGGTGCGCGGCCAAATAGACGTACGAGTTTTCTATGCGTTTGCCAAAGAGCAGCGCATTTATCTGTTGCACGGCTTTGTTAAGAAGTCCAAAACTACACCGATGCCCGAACTAGCTATTGCCTTACAGCGCAAAAAGGAAATAGAGCGTTTATAGCATATAATCAATAAAATAGTTGACACAATTATAGCATATATGCAATAATCTAACAGAGGAGAACGTATGAAAACTGTAACCACCTGGAAAGAATACAAACGAGAAGCCCTCAAGGACCCGGAGCTTAAGCAAGCTTATGACGCACTTGAACCGGAATATAAACTGGCGCACAGCCTTATCAAAGCCCGGCTTGAAAAAAAGATGACCCAAGCAGAACTGGCTGCTAAAGCTGGTGTTGGCCAAAACGCTGTAGCTCGGCTTGAAAGCGGCAGCTCTAACCCGACTATCGGCTCAATTAGCCGTGTAGCCACAGCACTTGGCAAAGAGTTAAGGTTGGTGGTCTCTCACTGAGAGGTCGATACGGCACAGCCAGTTATGTGGGTAGAACTTAGCTAGCACTTTACCCCCTTGCATGGCTTGCGCCGGCCTCGCCTCGCCAGGTAAGCTTATTACCTTCAGAGACGGCTTACTTGGGCTTAAGCATATATCGTCTACTGATCGCAGCCGCTGTCATCCCGGGGGGGACGCCCAAACACCTCCGCTGTCATCCGAGGGAGGCGTCCAAACACCTCCACTGTCATCCCGGGGAGGCGCCCAAACACCACCACTGTCATCCCGGACCTGATCCGGGATCCAAAAAAACTCCTGTTACATTAAATCTCACTCATTTATATTTCGAAGTTCAATGGTCCGGCGGTATATTAGCGCCAGCAATGAAAACCTACTATGTATATATTCTTGCAGCCCAGCGCAACGGCACACTATATGTCGGAGTGACGAGTGACTTAAGGCGTCGAATTGATGAACACCACCGCGCAGAAGTAGACAGTTTTACCCGGAAGTATCACGTTCATCAGCTGGTCTACTATGAGGAGACCGAGAGTGCTATGGTGGCGATAGCTCGAGAAAAGCAGCTTAAGAACTGGCAGCGTGACTGGAAATTAGCATTGATTGAGCAAAACAATATTAATTGGCGTGACCTCAGTGAGGATTTCTAGATACCGGGTATAGCTTCACACCAGGAAAACTACAATTTCATAAGAAGGTTTTCTTGGGTTCTGCATATATCACTGCTAACCGCAGTGCTAGCAAGCCCGGCATGACAACGCCCAGCACAGACGCGCCTACCAGAGCTCACTATCCCACTATCCCACTATCCTACTATCTACTACTTCTCTTGCCAACGATCCGCCACCAGCGGGCCCGGAGGGAGCGCAGCGCCTGGGCGTTGGGCGGAAGGTCGTGGGTGAGGATGCTCCAGATGTAGTCGTCGCTGGCGGTGCGGGTTCGTTGGATGCGCTGGCGCTCGGAGGACTTTTTGATGAGCAGGAGCTTGCCTTTGGCGAGGCCTTTGAGGGCGGGCCAGCCTTGGCCACGACTAACGGCGCGCCAGAAGAACAGGCTGTGTGCGAGCGTAAAGCGCCAGCCGATCCGCCACAGCAACCGCCGTGGGACGTTTTTGTAAAGCAGCAACGGCAGGTTCTTCATGGTTTGGTAGGTAGTGAAGCCGTGGATTTTGCCACTGGTGGCACCGATCTGGTGATAAGCGATAGCCTTCGGCGTGTAGCGAACTTTCCAGCCCATCAACTGGGCGCGCCAGCTGATGTCGACATCTTCGTAGTAGGCAAAGAAGTCTTCGTCGAACAACCCAATTTGGTTGAGCATGGCCACTCGGTACAGGCTGGCGCCGCCGCTGGCCCCAAAGATCTCGGTTTCGTCCTTGAACTTCGTTAGGTCGCGCTCACCCCGCCCGCGCGGATACGGCAGCCCCCAGGCGGTGTACTGGTCGCCGGTGCTGTCGAGGTGCTGCTTATCGATGCTCATGAAGGTGCAGGTTGTAATCCCGACCGTAGCGTCGCTCATGGCGCCCATGAGCTGCTCCAGCCAATCGGCTTTGGCCACGGCATCGTTGTTAAACAACGCCACGTAGTCGCAGCCCTGAGTAATTGCGTAGCGGATACCAACGTTGACGCCTCCGGCAAAGCCCAGGTTAACCGGCTGGGCCAGCACGGTTACGGTCGGGTACTCCCGAGCCAAAAACTCCACTGAGCCATCGACAGAGCCGTTCTCGACCACCACCACTTCAGCCGGCTGGGTTTGGGCCAGCAAAGAGTCGAGGCAGGCGCCCAAGCTGTCCAGGCCGTTCCAGTTGGGCACTACTACGGCTACCTTCATAGATTGGCCTCAGGGTTTGGCGATAGAGGGGCTATAGAGGGGCGATAGTGGGGTGATAACAGTGCGATTAGCGTAGGCTTACTCATTCCGTGTGCTCCAGCAGGTACTTTTCACCCAATGGTGTTGTCTTGTACTGTTGGTTGCTACTGTTGGGTTTATCGGGCACTGCTGGTGCGAGTAATCCCTGCTCAACAAGGCGCTTAATATATTTTACATAATTGTCATAATTGCTGTACACACCTAGGTAAGACAAGATTTCACGCCGTTTTTTGGCCCGTAAACAATAGCGTAAAACCGTTAACTCGACTTGCACTCCGACTTGCACTCCGACTTGCACTCCGACTTGCACTCCGACTTGCACTGGTTCCGGCCACGATGGGTGAATCGGCAGCACAGTCAAGAAGTAAGTTAGGCCGTCATCGGTATCGAAGGTAGGGGCCGGCGAGCCATTATTATTCATAGCCCGTTTGATTTTAGGAATGCCAGTACCACGGCCTTCTGTTAGGTGCAGCTCCTTCAAAAAATCACCAATCCGGCGGTTGCGGTACTTGCGCGCCACGATTAAACCATCACGAAGTTTTTGCCGAGTCAATGGGGGTAACGGCCCGGGGTAGCTGATCATTTCGATTCGGTCGGGGAAGACGCGTAATTCAATCGGGCTGTCGTCTTCATAGCTGCGGTGGTATACCGTATTGACCAGTGCTTCCTCGATGGCCTCAAAGGGGTAGCTGTAGACGCGCAGCGCTTCGGCCGCACCTGCTACTTTAGTGACCCGTTCAGTGATCACGCTATTCTTTAAGTACAGCAGTGCATCCTGCAACTGCTGCTGGATTGGACCCCGAAAGTACTTTTCAGTAAAGTTGTCACCGACGTCGTCTTTAAATTGGACGAGGTCGATCTGCGCGCACGGGAAAAACTTGGTTGGGTCGTCATTGAACAGTAACAGCCCAATATTTTTGGGCCTCAAGAACTCGTCGCCGCCAGCTACGATATTCATGCGTCGGCACAGGTCGGCAAAAGGCATACTGGCGGCTTGGGGCAGTAGCGCGCTACCAATGGTTGCAAGATGGGACTGGATGAGGGGCAGTTTGAGGTCAGTGATACTCGATTGCTGGCGGACACGATCGTCAAATGGGATATGCGCCGACATCTGCAATAGATCGCGCTCTTCAGCGTCGCTGGCCCGCTTGGTGGTGGCTAGATGCCGGACGTAGTAGGAGTAGGTGCGCTGCTTACTGAGTGTGTCCGGTGCTTTGTATGGCCGAGCTTCACCACCGGGTACCCAGATTATCAGAACCCAGCGGCCATCGAGCTCAATCGGTTCGGCTAATGGAAAATAGCTGGGCCGAAGCTGACTGCATAAATTGATAAGTTCTTTTTGAATGGCATCGAGCTTGCCATGGGGGATGCCCGCCGCTGGCAGCACTGGGCGCCCCTTGTCTTCGGCAATGCCAATAATAATATATCCACCGCCCCAGTTGTTGATATCGTTGGCAAATGCCCCAATGGTTTGAATGACGTCGAGTGGGTTCCAGCCCTTTTTGAATTCCAGGCGTTCCCACTCAACGGTTCGTCCGCCCAGCAGGTCAGCAGTATTAATTGGTAGGCTCATGTGCGCTAGTTACCTCAATGTGTTTGTTACTATTTTAGCGCAGAGGCGAACCGTTTACTACAGGGAAGCAAAGAGTCGAGGCAGGCGCCCAGACCGTGAGCCCATCACCCGCCGCCTCCCCGCTCCAAGCTAGCCTGGCGGCACCAGCCACCAGTTTTGTTCGTCACCCTACCTACAGGTACGCTTCCTCGCAAGAACTAGTATCTAGCACACACCAGCCAAGCTTTCGCTAACGGAGGAGACGGCTGATAGGCTCAGCCTATTCCATCCCAATTTGGAACGACTACGGCTAGCTTATTCATCGACTTCAGTCATTGCTTCCTCTATAATAACCTATCAGTAATGCGACAATACATATCTAAGCAAAACCGCGCGCTACTCAGCGAGCTGGTGCGGACAGACTTCAAACTTCGTTACCAGGGTTCTGCTCTCGGATATGCTTGGTCGCTTCTTCGCCCCTTGCTGCTCTTCGTCATCTTGTACATCGTATTCGTGAAGTTTTTAAAACTTGGCAGTGGCGTACCACACTATCCTATCTACTTGCTTCTGGGAATTGTTATATGGAACTTCTTTAATGAGATGACCGTTATGAGTCTCGGTTCTATCGTCGGACGTGGCGATCTAATACGTAAAATTCGTATACCACGCTGGATCATCGTATTCAGTAGTAGCCTTTCCGCCCTGATAAACCTCGGCCTCAACTTAGTAGTTGTGGCGATTTTTATGGCACTGAACCACGTTGATTTGTACAGAACCATTGTCTTGCTACCCTTCATCTTACTGGAGGTGTATGTGTTTGCGCTTGGGCTTTCACTATTCTTGTCTGCCGCCTTTGTAAAGTTTCGTGATATTAGTTATATTTGGGAAGTCATCATGCAGGCTGGATTTTACCTAACGCCTATCCTTTATCCATTGTCGAAAATACCAAACATCACCTTTCAAAAACTACTACTACTCAACCCTATGGCTCAAGCCATCCAAGATGCACGATACAGCATTGTGACGCATGAAACCCAGACTATTCACAGCGTCTTTCAAGGCGGATACTATGCACTCATACCATTCGGAATAGTGATCTTGACGTTAGTTGGCGGTATTGTTTATTTCCGAAAAGAATCTAAATATTTCGCGGAGAACATTTAGCATGAATGACGACATTGCAATCAGGGTGGAACATGTTAGTAAGACGTTTAAACTGCCTCATGAAAAGGACACGTCTATCAAGAGTGCAGTCGTTAATTTTTACAAACGAAAAAAAACCTTTGAAACCCAACAGGTTTTAAGTGATATCTCTTTTGAGATAAAAAAAGGCGAATTTTTCGGTATAGTTGGTCGCAACGGAAGCGGAAAGAGCACACTACTCAAAATAATAGCCGGAATCTATGCCATGGATGAGGGAGGGGTAGATGTTAAGGGAAGCTTGACGCCGTTTATTGAATTGGGCGTAGGATTTAGCCCCGAGCTTACAGGGCGCGAAAATGTTTATTTGAATGGAGCACTGCTCGGTTTCTCTCGTAAAGAAATGGAAGCCTTGTATGCTGAAATCGTAGCTTTTGCCGAGCTTGAACAATTTATGGATCAGAAGCTGAAGAATTACTCTTCCGGTATGCAGGTGCGTTTAGCGTTTTCGATCGCAATACGCGTAAAGAGTGACATTCTTATACTGGACGAAGTATTAGCTGTCGGCGACGAGGCATTTCAAAAGAAATGCAGTGATTACTTTATGCATCTTAAGCGTCAGTCACAGACCGTCGTCCTTGTCACTCACGATATGACGAGCGTAGAGAAATTCTGCGACAGAGTGCTGGTTCTCGATAAAAGCAAAGCAATCGGTGTCTTTGACACCTTCGAGGCACAAAAAATATATACACAGCTCAACAGAGTAACGATCAAAGACTCACAATCAAAGAAATTTGAGATACAAAGCAGGTGGGGTACCAAAACAGCAGAAATTCACTCTGTAAAAATCAATGGTAAGTCACAGGGTACCCCAATAGTAGTTCAAGGTCAGAAGCTAGAGTTTGTTGTCAAGCTCAAGAACAATAATACTAAGCCATTCCCGGTAGTTGTGGGGCTTGGAGTGCATGATGAAACGGACACATACATAAGTGGCCCCAATAGTGCAGGCTTTAAGGTTAATAGCGGGGATGAGTTGCATTATGTTGTTGAAACGAACCCACTTAATCCGGGAATATATAGGGTAGAGGTGGCGCTTTTTAGCGAATCACTAGATGAAGAGTGTGATCACGTCATTAATGCTATAAGTTTTGAAGTTGAAGGCCAAAAAGGTACCATAAAATATGGGAAGATAGACTTCTTAGGAGAATGGAAATCAAATTATGAAACTCAATAGTCCTAAGCTTACGGGCTTACCTTTCGATCTATATACAAGACACTATATTGTTTCAAAAATCGTGAATAACAGTGTTCGCTCAGGAAAAGAAGCCCTAACCATATTGGATTTAGGGGGATATGCCGGGAAGACTTCGGATTTTTTCGAACACGATAAGACGACAGTTCTGGATATCTATGATAGCCGTGAAGATAATTATGTTAAAGGGGATGCCACAAACTTAGCATTCCAAGATTCCTCCTTCGATCTCGTTACAAGCTTTGATGTGTATGAACATATCCCGCGTGACCAAAGACAAAAATTCATAACGGAATCAGTAAGAGTTTCAAAACGGGCAGTAATCATTACTATGCCTATTGATGATGAGAAGAACACAACAAGCAAGGCTGAAATAACACTCAATAAATTTTACAAAAGTGTCGCAGGGAAAGATCACCCTTGGCTGAAAGAGCATATTGAGTACGGCATTCCTACGGATAAGGAAGTTCAAATACTTTTTAAAAAACTCGGACTTTCGTATGTGAGAATTGCCAGTAATCGAATTGCTGATTGGAAGTTGATTGAGAGTCTAAATTTTCTAGGAACAGTAGACGGGAATGCCCTTCAAGACGCTATACATGTTAATAGTCTATATAACCTTAATGCAGACACGCTTGAGACGGGACTCGAGACAGGCTATCGCGGCATTTATATAATTGCCAAAAATAAATCATACCTTAAGCAAGTTGAAGAAGGCATAAGGCAGCTAAAAGAGGACTCCCACCCCATGTTCGATATTCATGACGTGGCTTTGGATCTGGTCATTCAACAGGTAGCATCATTATTTAAAACAACTAAATTTCAAGCAAAACAAATTAAGAGTTTATCTACTGAAAACCATAAGCTTAACGAAGATATAAGCAAGCTGCAGAGTATTATCGGCCTTTTCGAAAATTCTCTGTCTTGGAAAATAACAAAGCCCATAAGGCTCGTTAAAAGCATAATGAGGCGCAAGTAATGAGCACAATAAAAAAAGTTGTAAAAAAGATACTGCCACCGCATACGAGACTAGGCCGTGTTGCCCAAAAGACTGCGATCAAAACGGGGCTAGCTAAACCGTTTTTTGTTAACGGTGAATACCAGAAATGGATTGATCATGTCGAACCGGAATGTTTCCTGCCAGTTCTAGAGTGGAGCGTTGAAGACGAGCCGTTATTTAGTGTTGTTGTTCCATTTTTCAATACTCCAGAAAAGTACCTCCACCCTCTCCTGGATTCAATTATCAACCAATCATACGGTAACTGGGAGCTAATAGTTGGCGACGCATCTACAGATCCTTCGAGGTCGAAAACAATTCAAGAAGCTAGCGAGCAAGATAAGCGCATAAAATATCTCAGGATTAACCGCAACGAAGGGATATCTGGGAATACCAACCAAGCACTCAAGATGGCTAGCGGAAAATATGTTGTCTTTGCTGACCACGATGATACCATTTGCCGGCATGCCTTTAATGAAATGGCAATTAAGATTAAGCAGGATCCAAAAACAGACATTATTTATAGTGACGAAGACAAGTTAAGCGACAACGGCAAGTGGAGGCATAGCCCTTACTTCAAACCTGACTGGTCGCCCCATCTGTTTTTATATACAAACTATACTAATCATCTTTCGACGGTCAAAAGAAGTCACATTGAGAAAGTGGGGGGGCTGAGGCCCGATTTTGATGGCTCACAAGACTACGATCTTCTTTTGCGTATTCATTCAGCTCAAAAGGAACCTTTGAAGGTGGTGCACATACCAAAAATTCTTTATAACTGGCGGGAAGCCGTCGGATCAACTGCGGCAGATTATAGCAAAAAATCATATGCATTTGAGGCAGGAAGAAAAGCCTTGAGCGAATACATTGTCAGAAAGAATATAGCAGGTGTCGTTGAGTCCATTCATGCGACCCCAGGGTTTTATAGGCTGGTTTTGCAGCCAAAATTATTGAAAAAAGTAATGGTAATCATTGCGGCCTGTTCGGATACGCTGGGAAACGACGCAATTGCACAAAAAATAAAAGCTCACACAAAAACAAATTTGAGTGTTGTTTTTACGACACAAAAGCATGCAAAATATGACGAAGCTGATACAAGTCTTGTGATTGTCGAAGTCAATGACACCGCACTTCCAGAACGAGCAGATTGGCTTGATCGGTTGGTCGGGGTTCTTGAACTTAGCGATGTTGCCGCTGTTGCGCCCCGGATTGTCACATCTAGCAAGCAGCGCGTTGTTGATATGGGGATAGTGCACGGCCGTAAGGGGGAGAAGATACGGCTACTCAAGGGTAACGGCTACAAAGACATGACTATTAATGGCGGCTCCTTGTGGGTTCGTGACGTTGACGAGCTGAGCGGTGCTGTGATTGCGTATAGGGCCGCTCAAGGGACGCGGAAGCTGGATAACCAGTATTATGTCGTGTGGACCCATGTTGACTTCATCCAGTACGATATGTACGGCGAAGACACGTTTTTCAACAACAATCTACAGGTATTTAGTGATGGAAGAGTGTCCTTGAATGATTGATGGGACTGCAAAGATAGCATTTCTGGTGGTCTGCTGGAACAACCGAGAAATAATTGACCAGTGTTTGCAGTCGATACAGTCTCAGATCTATGCATCGAAAGATATTTACGTAATAGATAATGCGTCGGCTGATGAAAGTGCGCGCTATATTGCTGAAAACTACCCCGGCGTTCATTTGATTGTGTCAGGTAAGAATAATGGTTTCGCAAAGGGCAATAACATGCTCATAAAAGAGGCTCTAAAAGATAAAGATGTTGGCTACGTAGCCCTGATCAATAGCGATGCTGTGCTTGATGAAGATTGGGGACATCAATTGATAAAATTCCTATCTTTGAAGAAAGACTTTGCGTGCGCGCAAGGGATTACACTGGACTACTATAACCACGATGTTGTCGACGCAGAGCACGTATATTTGGGCGTAAACTTTCAGTCAGTACAATACGGCTATGGTGAGCAATATAAGCGTGAGTTCGCCTATCCGCGTCGGGTGTTTGGCGTTAATGCGGCGGCTGCGCTATACAGTGCGGCGTTCATAAAAGAGCAGCCCAACAACGTACTGTTCGATGAGAAATTTTATATGTACCTTGAGGACGTCGATGTATCCTTTAGAGCGGTAGTGACCGGTTGGGCAAATTACTATGTTCCACTCGCAAGGGCCTATCACATGGGCTCGATAAGTGCCAAGAAACGATCGAACTCTTATAATATCTATATGACGTTTCGTAATCAAACTGCCTTGATTACCAAGAACATGCCTATTCACACATTCATAACTTTTCTGCCCCAAGCCTTGAAATTTGAAGCTCACTTCTACAGGCACCTATACAAGACTAAGGGCCGGCAAACAATGCTGCTTGCAATTAAGGGCCGCGTAGTCGGCGTATTAAGAGCGCCCCTGTACACGGTTGACCGTTTAAGAATTACGCGACGCCGAAGTATTTCGTCGCAACAGTTAGAGCGAATTATGAGATCTAAGGGAATTTACTAAAACCAAGCGTTCTAGAAGTCACTTCCAGAAGGTATGAGCTCAATGAGTGGAGGCGTCACCGAAGTATAAGGGCTCCAGCTCTGCAGGTACTTTTGGTAAGTTGTGATGCCTCGCTTAAGGCCGTTATCTAGGCCATAAACAGTACCAGTCGAAGGGCTGGTAATGGATTTTGTCAGTGCTGCTTTATCGGAAAATAGGCTCAAAAAATACGATGACACAGTCTGGGGAGGGGCTGCCACACCGGTCCAGTTAGCTTGCAGGCTGTCAGGCACTAATCGCTTTGAGCTCCCATCGATAACCCATACCTTTACGGAAGAATCCTTAAAAAGATAGCCGCTAAAGCTATTAGACGATTTCAGCTGATCAATGCTGGCTGCAGAAATTTTCGTGAATGATCCGTTGAATCCAAGATTCGAAAGTGCTGCTGGAGTCGATACGTAATACAAGATTCCATCAACCATAGCAAATACGTTAGTTGAATAGGGTTGTCCGGACGGTGCAGTAACGAAAATATTCAAAGCTCCGGATCTAGAAATATTCAAATAACCCAGCAAAGTATTGGATGGGTGGATAACTCCTGCCAGCAGATTCCAGTTATATATCATTGAGAATTGTTCGGCACAATATCTTCCCCCATCAATGTTGCAGAATTCTCCATTCTCGGTCTGTACGTGCTGACTTAAAGGAAACACGGTCTGACTTGCGGATATGAACCAGTCATAAGTTGCTTGCGAGACTTTTGTAGGCGGGGGGGCGTTCCAATACTTTAGCGTCTGCTGGCTGTTAGAAGTAAAGATAGAACTTTGATCTACGAATGCAGTATTGGTCAGGTCAGGCCCAACTAGCAGTGGCGTCATCGACCCACTAGCAATTGGCAGTTTTGCTAAATCTGCATCGGGGAGGGTCACAATTGCGTTTTGTCCGTTAAGTAAAACCATTACGTCGTATCTGGATATGGGTATTCTCTTGCCTTCACTTACGAAATACACAACAGCCGAATTGCCTGATTTTACAAATTGGCTCATCGTGGAACTGTTTTTTGCAAAAAGACTAATGAACCCAGGAGTAACCGTAGTCGCCATTGAGGAGACTGAATATTCGGAGGTTAATCTTGCCGGAAAAGCTGTCAATGCGCCGTTAACAGAGTAGTAATTTGTTGTATTCTGCTCGAGCAGCACATCCGTACTAAGTGCATCCCCGGTTGGAAGCAGATCAATGGCGTCATTCGTCAGAGTTGACTCGTATGAGGCTGAATTTCTCAAAGCCATAAAGACACCGAAAGTTGTTATCGGGCGCTTCTTTGTGCCGTCGATAGCGTATATAACGCCGCTCTGGTCGCTCTTTATGAGATACGAGAGGCTCCCCGCCTGCGTGTATCTTTCTAATGATGTGGCGCCAATTGGGTAGGGTGTCCAAGAAGAAAACAAGTTACCAATTGAGCTTGATACGGCGAAAGCTTGCGTTCCGTTTAGTAGATACAGCTTATTACTTACAGAGACTAGATTGTGAGTTAATGTTTGTCCAATGGGGAGACCTTGAGCATAGGCTGAAGAAAGAGTTACGGATGAGTTACCTCCCCATGCATGCAATACGGTAGGACTGCTTAGCGGCAATAACGTTCCTCCCTCCATCTCGTATTGGTGGACGTCATTTGGTATATTCGCTACAAAAGGTAAGGCTCCTTTGAAGTTAGCGAACCTGACAAGAGGCCACCCTATAGACGACATTGATGTGTTCTTAAAATTGCCCCAAACGGTGGCAGTGTTGCTGTTGATGTCATAATAATTCGTACCATCTGCGAAGACCATACTAGCAGTCCCCGTAATCGTCGATACCCTCGTGAGAGCAGTCGGGAAAGTCGGTATGCCATCCAAGGCTGTAGCCGACATTGTAGTGAGCGGCAGTCGATTAATGCCCCACGCTAGAAGACCATCATATGTGAGCGCTTGCTTTCTCCCGTCATAAATAATGTATTGGCTACTGCTACCCTCAACTTGTACGTATGTAATTTGGTTATAAGTGGACCCAAACCAGTCGTTAAAATAATTGAAAAAGTTTCTGTTACCATACGCACTGCAACCATCGCCTGTGCCATACCCAGCCGCAAGAGCAGCAGCATTTGGTTGATACGGCGTGTAGTCATAGAGAGAGGCTGTTGCCTGATTTTGGATATTTAAGGTCGTACCACTACAAGCTGCATTCGGATTATATTTCACGAAGTTTCCTGGGCCAGGCACAAAGTTGAAACTATTGGGGCTATTTGCGTAGATCCTGAACTGTTTTGCGGCGAGGAAAACTTGATTGTAAAATCCATAATACTGAGAATTGCAATTTGCACTATTGTTGGGGCCGCTATCAGGGCACCCAAAACCCATTGCGGTGTTGTACTCACCTGTCCACGGCCAATCATCAGTAATTAAGCCATTCTCTTTTTGCAGGGTGATGAGAAGGACTTGAGGGTTGATGCCATAGGTCTGAGCGGCGTTATAAATAATTTCAGCGGCACTAATTGATCCTGCTGGCGCCGCGCCGCCGTACAGGTTATTTGCGTGAGTCGTGGGGTTTTCGTAGTAGCCTTTCAAGCACGTAAAGGGCATCTGTTGCCCATTGGCGGTAGAGTATGCTGCTCTAGTGCTGCTTCCATGGGGCAGTGCCCCGTAACTATCGCATACGGGGACTTTGGTGTTGAGAAAGTTCTGTATCTCTGCGACGGACATCGTGCTGCTGTTATAAAACACTGCATCATCAATTATTCTGGTCGGATCAAAACTCGCAGCATGCGCAGTGGATGGTGCCAATAAGAGAACCGTTAACCCTATAGCCAGCCCTAAGAGTAGACGTAGGTGAAGGGTTCTCATTTATTAATCGTTACGGTTCTGGTTACGGTGCTTGTTTTAGCTGAAGCATTGCTCGCAAAGACAGAAACGGTCCATGTCCCACTAGTAGAGAAGTCACTGGAAGCCACATCAAGTGGTTGGCATGTGTAAAAGGTTGCGCCCGCAACTATAGCCACGGTCTTTGTGACTGCGGGCTGACCATTAAGGGTGAACGTGATTGTGCAGGTTCCAGAGGGCAGTCCTTCAACGGTCGTTCGCACGCTTACGGGTTGGCCACTGCTCGGTTGACTAACTCTTGAAATTGAAATTGAACCGGTAGTGCTAGTTGTCCCGCTGCTCCCTGTGTTTGATGAATCTTTTGTGCTGGTTGCTTCTTCTTTAATTTGCTCGCCATTCTTCTTTTGGGCTTCGGTCGGCGGATTGTAATTGACTGAGTTAACGCCACGCGTCTTACCGCCATTAGAAGCAGTCGCTTGGCTAGAAGCATGTCTGTGGTTGTAGACAGTGTAGGCTCCAGCTGCTGACGCAACGAGAGCTACTAGACAGAGCGTTAATATAAGTATTTTCGGTTTTTTTATTTTCATATTTATATTATACAATTAAGTTCTTTAGCTTACCTACTATAGCATATCTAACGCAGCATCGATACGTGGTACCGACCAACTTTGGACGTTATTAACGAGAATATTCTTCGTAAAGATAGAAAGTAGTAGCAGGGTAGATAACAGTTTTTACTAATTTGCGGCAGCTTGCATCGAGGGGTCTAGAACTAAGAATGTAATCAACCGAAAATGCCAGCTTTTTATCACAACTTATAGATGCAGCAAATAGGTCAGGCTGAACGAGCTTAATATTCTTCGGGCTCTCCGTTAATAGAACATGCGCGTAGCGGTTGTATATTGCATGATCTTCATTGCCCGAAAAGTTGCTCCAGAACTTAGTGTTTGGGTAGAACTCTATCCCAGATATAGACTGGCGATTGCTAAGCAGGGGTAAATTCTCGGCATAAAGATTATCTACGACGCCCCAAGAATCCTTGGATGTAGACACGTTCTGCATCGCCCCCGTGATTCGGCCATCCCTGACATCTCCCAGGCCTTTGTACAAGGGGTTGACGTATAGCGAACTTCCCAACGAAAAAAGCGCCAATAAAACCAATCCAAAGGTGTATTTTTTTGTGAATACTAAGACGAGGCCTAAACATAGAAATGCGTTCAGTATAATTATTAGCCTTAAGCTAGATATGAATAGCGGAAACGCGTTTCTTGTTTCTAGTCCAGCCCATAAGCCCAATATGAAATAAATAGCTACGTATGCCAATATAACTAAGACAAGTTTTCTTGACAGTTTTACATATTTTTCTGCGAGCCTAGCCATATATATCATTGTCACGATTGCCAAAAAACCCATTCCAATCATCAATCTTTGTTGAGGAACCAGATATAGCAGGCTTAGCTTGGTAACGATTGCCGGTAAGCGTACGAAGAGATGAGCAAGAAATAGCAAGTTGCAAATAATTAATGAGAATAGCACCCATTCTATCTTTCGATGTTTTATAAAAATCCATGCACCCAAAGTGATAGAGGGGACAATAACAGCTAATGAGGATAGTATGAAATTTGAAGATTCGCTTTGATTTTCCAAATAGTGCACACCTCTTGACTTGCGCTCCAGTTGTGGCTGAAGGTAGGTGACCAGGATATTCTTGATATCATACCCTCCTGACGCCACAACTCTTTTTCCTGGGTATGCAGTTCCGGTGATCGCACTAATCACCTGGTGATGGGTCATGAAAAATATCCCAGAAATCATAACAGTTAAACCCGTGGCTACAACAAACGGCGCGAGAATACCCAAGAGTTGTTTTTTGGGTTGTGTCTGAAGTTTTTCTGCAATGTAGCCCAGCATATAAAATGCTACCACGAACGCCACTGGTATTTGAAACGGAGGATATAGTAGCAGAGCAAACGAGATTAATAAATAAGCCAGTGTCAATATTTTAATTGCACAAGATAGCATAGACGATGCTTGTCGGTGGAACACAGTGAGCGGGGTATTGTCTACGATACTCATGCTCACTAGAAGTATTAAAAATCCGTAGAAGAGTGGTGCGATTGTACCGGTTTGATACCACCAAGACACGAAGGGGCTGAAAGAGATGATAAGGGATGCGAAAGCGGCAGGTAGAATTTTGTTCGGAAAAATCTTGAGGGAAAAATAATACGAACTAACCAGCAACGAAAAGATCAAAAGCCACCACTTAAAGGCAAATGCAAACTCGAAAGGGAGCACGAAGAACGCGAAATTTTGTGGCTTGAACACGGCAGACCACCCACGATATGGAGTATCGGTAATAATACTCATGTCTCTGCCGCCGTTGATATTCGGATTTATTTGGTTAAACCCGTTTTTTTCCTGAGCCATCTCTAGTTGTGTGTTAACTAGCCATTCATCAGAGCGTATAGTCTGCGGTCTTCCAAAGACAAGCGCCGAGTCCTTACTGTCTCTGCCATAAAGGTAACTGTGGTAAACACCGATAGACGTTCCGCTTACTCGATAACTGGTCAAAATCAAGAAGAAACAAAACAGAACAACGGGGAAAAGTAATGCCTTGTGGGACTTTAAGTAACTAATCTTTTTATCGTTGAGATGCATGGCTATAAGATGTCCCTATTTTTTGAAGTTAAGCAGTATCACGCCGACTACAATGAGAAATATACCAGCAACTTTTATCAGTGTGAAAGCCTCGTTGAATATGAAAAAAGATGCCACGAATATTAAGACGTATACAAGCGCTGTTGTAAGGGGGATTATATAGCCGAGATCATACTTAGAGATGAGGTAGATATATATTAAGAAACTAACGCCGTAGAGGAATATGCCAAGAACAGTTAGTGGGGTGACATTGAAATGAGGCCTATTCTGTATGAGTTGGATCGGGGCACCAGATTTGGAACTGAGCTTAAGTACCACAAGGGCAAGCGAAGTGGCGAGTACATATAAGGAAATTATTATTTTTGACACTCCTAGCATTCTACGAGAAATATCAATAAAGTTAAACCTTATATACGAGTGGAATCGGTATATTCTGTATCTTCGATGCGATTATCATTGAATACAAACTCTTCTAGTCTCGATAGGTTATAGTCTCGCTCGAAGTGTTTAAAGTGGTAGGCTCGGCCTTTGATTCCCATTTTATTGCGTTCAGCAGGGCTGAGATCCACGAGTGCAATGATAGCCTTCGCTAGACCTTTAACGTCTCCAGATGGAACGCAGATACCACAGCCACTACTGTTGACCAGCCTTTGCCCTTCGCCATCCATAGCACCCACAATTGGTTTACCTGAGGCCATATAGGACTGCACTTTAGCTGGAACACCGTATTCAAATAGGGGGCTTTTAGAAAGTGCAACGATCAGCGCATCGGCTAGAGTTTGGTACTTAGGGACCTCTTCGACTGGCATAAAGCCCTCGAAAAAGAATGCATCAGTGAGCCCAAGTTTTTCGACCTCATCAACAAGCCATTTTTTCGACATACCCTCACCTATAATAATATAATTAATATCTTTGTAGTCTTTTTGTTTGACCATCATTGCGGCCTGGGTGACGACATCAAAGCACTGAGCTGGGTTGATATTGCCGGCAAACACAATATTAAACTTGCCGGCAAATCTGTCATGCAACATTTGATCAAAATCTTCTCGCTCGTAGACTTTCTCGGCGGCCTGGGGCACGTAGAGTGTCTTGAGCTTGGGAATACCAATATCACTAATGAGCCGAGTCTGGATGCCCTTGAAAACACCAATCAATCCGTCGGCTTTTCGGTAGTGCCAGTAGGACATCTTGGTTATGATGTTTATGGCGGTTTTATTTTTGAAGTGCAAAATAGACAATAAACTGTGTGGCCAAAAATCGCAGATGTAAATGTACAGTTTAATTTTCTTGAGCTTTGATATGATTATGCCCGGTAGTGCCATGAAAACAGGGGACAGTTGGTATACGAGTATTCTGTCGTAATCTTTTCGTAGCAGCATAGGAATATAAAAAAGAGAACAGAATGGGAAAGATATGTAATTCAGGAAAATTCGAAGATTCGTATTGTTGCCCCGTGGTATCTCCGGCACTCGAATGATGTTTATCCCCTTGTAGTTTTGCCGCCGATTTTTAAAGTAACCATAATCTTTGAAGAACTTACCGGCCGGATAGTTCGGGATGCCGCACAGCACGTCCACTTCATAGCCTTTTTCGACTAAGCCTTCACAAATGTCGGTGATTCGGAACGTCTCTGGCCAAAAATGTTGACATATAACCAGTATTTTTTTAGTAGGCTGTTTCATAGGCTAGTTGCTGTAGTGAGGGTAGAGGTCGGCATGTGTACTTATCCACTCTTTCATTTCGATTATCATTGTCTCATACTCTTTGACGCCAAATTCAAAATCGGACCTGGTATTGATGAGTGTCTTGTCTTGTTCTAACATATCGCTGGGGGTGAGCGTGATGTCGCTACGCGAAAATACGTCTTTGAAGGTTTCAAGTAATTTAAACTTCGAGATATTACTGGACGGCACAAGGTGGTAGAGGCCAGATAAATCTTGCTCGATGGCAGCTTTGATGCCCTTGGCCAGTTCGATGGTAGTGACGCCTGTCCACATCGCTTTGGTGTAGCCAAATATTTCGCCAGATTGCGCGTAGAACCAGTTGAATAGACCCGTACCTGCTGGTTGCATATCTGGCCCAATGATCGACATACGAAAGGTAAGGTCTTTGCTGTTAATGATTTCGCCGAGGGCCTTCGAGCGATCGTAGAACAGTTCGCCGTCGTAGAACGAATCTTCCAGGTAGGGCGGGTTCTTGCCAGAAAATACGCAGTCGGTGCTCAAGTGTATGACCCTAGTCGAGCTATCTTTATAAAAGTTTTCAAGATAATGAGGCAAGAAGCCATTGAGGTAGGCAGCAAGGTCTTTTCGCTCTTCGCTTTGTTTTACCAGCAGGCCTATGCAATTAACAACAACATCATATGTTTTGGCATTGAGGGTGGATGTAAGCTTGGCATGGTCCGTGACATCTACTAGAAACGTGTGCTCATCGAGCTTGTTGTGGGCCGACAGGGTGTCAACATCAAAGTCGTTCTCTCGAAGATAAGTTGATATGACGTGCCCGGCCATTCCGCCTGCACCTAAGACTAGTACATTCACGTTTGTTGGCCCGTTGAGCCGGCAAGTTCTGCCTTAATGTAATCAACTGTTCGTAGCTTTTTAATTGTTTTGGCTACGTCGAGGCGCTCGGTGTTATACGAAGTGTATTCCTCAGCAATTGATATCTTTTTACTCCCATCCTGCAGATATTTCGCATAGTTTAGGTCACGGGTGTCAGCAGGTATTCTGAAGTAGTTGCCCATATCAGTGGATTTAGCTTTTTCTTCTTTGGTCATCAAAGTTTCGTGCGCCTTTTCACCATGGCGTGTACCGATTATTTTTATCTCGCTTTTTGAGTCGAATAGTTCCTTGAGTGCTAGTGCGAGCGTGTTCACGGTTGATGCTGAAGCTTTTTGAACAAACAGGTCACCTTGGCTGGCGTGTTTAAAAGCAAAAAGAACTAAATCGACTGCTTCATCGAGGTTCATTAAAAAACGGGTCATTTCTGGGTCCGTGATTGTGATGGACTGTTTTGCCTTCATCTGTTCAACAAAAAGCGGGATAACTGATCCGCGCGAAGCCATGACATTCCCGTAGCGAGTACAGCAGATCATGGTCTCGTTTGGATCGACATTTCGTGACTTTGCAATAATCACTTTCTCCATCATGGCCTTGGATGTGCCCATGGCATTAATCGGGTAGGCCGCCTTATCAGTGGATAGGCAAACAACTGTCTTGACCTTCTGATCAATCGCGGCGGTTAATACGTTGTCGGTGCCGATGACGTTTGTTCTTACGGCCTCCATCGGGAAGAACTCGCAAGACGGAACTTGCTTAAGGGCAGCCGCATGGAATATGAAATCAACACCTTTTACGGCATCGCGTATACTTTCAAGGTTGCGGACATCTCCTATATAAAACTTCACTTTGTCACTCTTCAGTGCTCGGCGCATGTCGTCTTGTTTCTTCTCGTCGCGCGAGAAGATGCGGATTTCTTTAATGTCGGAGTCTAAGAAGCGTTTTAGTACAGCGTTACCGAAAGAGCCGGTTCCGCCCGTAATAAGTAATGTCTTACCCTTAAACATAGTTCTCCCAAGGTTATTTATCTACCCCCAGATTAGCAGATTTGCCGTTGCTAGACCAATGCTGTCAATCTAAGGTATATCGTGCCGGGGCAGTATTAGTCTTTTTGCTATTTCTTGGCGTTCTCAGCCGCATCATCGCTGGACAGGCGAATAGATAACTCTTGGTGCAAATCTTGGACTCGGCGTTCAAGTGCTTCCACTTTGATGCGTGACCGGTTGGCCATGAACAGCACGAGAACGATGCCGGTTATTTGGATGACATCAAACAAACTGAGCGGTTCGGTGGCGGTTAGCTTG
>JBBRZI010000005.1:0-51926 GCA_038236865.1 Saccharimonadales bacterium (SeqCode) | reverse complement strand
CCCAAAATTCGTTGTAGGGGCGACCCTTGTGGTCGCCCGGTCTGAGTAATTACAAAGTTTGATAGTATAGATTTGGCTTTAGCTAAAATCGTCTGGTATAGAGCAACCTAATAATCAGGCTCTTGGACTATCTTTCGATTTCAATATTTCCGCCGGGGTCAATTCCCTACGCCGGGAGCCGTAGACCCTTAGCACTTTGATATACTCCGGGCCTAACCGCTCGTAGTAAGCTTTGTACTTACGGTTCAGCACTTCCCAATATCGAAAGCTGCGGCCTAAACCGGCAATCAGGTTGCCGACCATTGGAGTTTCAGCCAGGTAATCTATCTCGGTAACAAGGGCCGATAGCGCCCGAATAGCGGTATCCTCATCGGTATTTGCTAGATACCAGACTGTTAGCTCGGCGATGTCGAGTCTGGCTACCTCGGAGTAGTCTACCGTAGGCGACATAGGCTAGGCGCTAATTTGCTGCTGCTTCACGCGGTGTTCAGCAACCATTTCAGCGATCATCTTTTTAATATCGGTCTGGGTAATACGAACACCGTTAGCCTTTTCATTCTCGCTAATTGCTACGGCAGTCAAAAGGTCAGCCATTTCGTCCGCCCTCGGCTGATGAATTTCTTGCGCCTCTACAAATCCCCTCAACTCATCTAGCTCAATCTTCTTGAAGTAGCTTAACTTGGCGTTGGATTTAGACTTATAGATTTTGATTTTACCTTGCTGCACATATTTGTACAGGCGGGTGCGTTTGACCCCTAGATAGCTCATCGCCTGTTGTGTATCTAACATTTCATCGATCATTAAAGTTACTCCCTTCTTAGTCATGTCACGAATGGATTATAACACTACAGGACACAGAAGAGCAATAGCGAACAAATGCAATATATAACTGGCTGTCCGATCCAATTATATATTACAATCGGGTATAATTTTTGAACTGGGAAAAACTTTCAATACAGGTTGCTTTTAGAGGATCAGGCTCTTGTGAAGATTAGCCTGACCCTCATTGCGAATTAATCCATCTGCTTGAAATAGACAAACCCGATCACAACCACAATCAGAGGCAACACAATCGAAGTAACTGCGAGTTGTGCGCCGACTACCAGAGTTAAAAGGATATTTAGCGCAAAGTTTATGGTGTATAGGATCACACCCCAACGCTTCATTTTGGCAAGCCCGTAAATAGAAGCTGCCACAATTACCAGGCTAAGACCATAATAGGGTAGAAACCAACCCGCATAATCAGAGGCGATAGCAAGGATGGCTTAAAATCCTAGAAAGGCGAAAAACAACCCTACCAGCATCAGGGCGCAAATCACCGTGATTATAGTGGGTCGCTTGGCTCTAACCGGAACACCTGGCCCACCTGCCATATAAGCCTGGGGCGGATAGCCCGGCTGCATCTGCTGTCCATAGCCCGGTGGCGGATAGCCCGGCTGACCCTGATAAGGCGGCTGACCTTGATAAGGTGGTTGGCCCTGATAGGGTGGCTCTTGATAAGGTGGTTGGCCTGAAGGCTGACCCTGATAAGGCGGCTGTCCAGAAGGCTGACCCTGGTATGGCGGCTGGCTCATGATTAAGTTGTCCTTTCGGTGGTAAATGTAGTACATAGAGATATTGGCGACCGAAGCACTTGAAAGTTACTAACACTTTGATACATTTAACAATCCTATTTTACAATACTGATGCAATAGCTAACCAGAATTGAACTGTACCTGAATTGACTAGATTGTGTAATGGGCCTGAAAGCCGTTATGAACGAAGCGTAATGTGATATGAAAGCGACTTCACATTGTTTTAAGGGTAGCTGATTAGAATAAGACCGGGAAAAGAAAAAGCTAAAATGGGCGGCTGCCCTTGACCAAAGGAAATTCGATCATGACCAGCCCCGCGACGGATACAAGCCTACCCTCGGTAACGATTATCATTTTGAACTGGAAGAAACCTCAATATACGCTGGCTTGCTTGCGTTCGCTGGAGGCCGTCACCTATCCAAACTTTGATGTGATTGTTCTTGATAATGGTTCGGCGGACAATTCGGTTGAGCTACTTCAAAACGCCCTCCCCAACCTGAAATACCGGGCCGAACTGATCGATAACAAACGCAACCTGGGCTTTGCCGACGGCAACAACGTCGGTATCCGGCGGGCGATAGAGCAGGGCCGCGATTATGTGCTGCTACTCAACGACGATACCGAAGTAGACCCCGGCTTTATCGAGCCGTTAGTCGAACGAGCCGAGAGCGACGCGCAGATTGGGATCGTCGGCCCCAAGATATATTACTTTGACGAGCCGAAGCAGATTTGGTCGGCAGGTGGGGTTTTCGATAAAGCGGGCTGGACACATCAACTGGGGGTGAACCAGCCCGACACTGCCGAATTTAATCAAGCCCGCTCACTTGATTACGTGACAGGCTGCGCCATGCTGGTCAAACGGGCCGTGATCGAAAAAGTCGGCGTGCTGGACGGACGTTTCTTTGCTTACTATGAGGAAACCGACTGGTGCGCCCGCGCTGCCAAAGCTGGCTTCAAGGTCTGGTACGAACCGCAAAGCAAGCTCTGGCACAAAATCAGCCTGAAGGCCCGCGACCTCTCGCCTCTCTACGTATATTTGATGACCCGCAACCGCCTGCTGTTCTTGCGGAATTTGGGCGTATCCGCCCCGCGTATCTGGCTGAGCCTAATCTCAGTCGATTTGCGGACGGTGCTGGCCTGGACGATCTGGAAGCGTCACCGGGCCGCCCGACCTATGCGTCGCTGGCGGTTGCAAGGAGTCTTCGATTTTTTACGCGGTCGGTTCGGCGAACCCCGGCTAAGTTAAAGCCTTCTGTGCTATAATCGGGTAGTGGTTTAATCATAACTTCTATAGATAAGGATAGCTAGAATATGCTACTTTTGTCTGCCGATACTAGCCCCGAAGCCGAGGAATTTCAAATTCAATTGCTACGTCAGGCCACAATTCCCCAACGATTTCAGCTAGTACGCTCACTTACTGCTACAACCCGCATGCTTGCCTGGGAAGGCATCAAAAAAGCCAATCCGACGGCCAGCGATGCGGAAATTGACCTCCTCTTCGTCGAATATCATTATGGCAAAGAATTAGCCGACCAGGTCAAAAATTATCTAGCTCAAAGAAACAGCTGATAATGAAAATAATATCATCCCCTTCTTTATAAAATTCCGGCCTTTTTTAATACCAACTAACTATACTGGTGAGCGTGGAAAACAAAGCTAACCCTGTGTTTTTGTTGGGTATATAAGGCTTGGTAGCACTAGCTCCCGATCTAGCCGCAAGTTCTAATCACGTTGAAGGAGATAACTATGAAAGTAGCCCTGCTTGCCGGAGGTTTAGGCACTCGACTGAGCGAGCTTACCGCCACTACTCCCAAACCAGCCGTTGAGGTTGGCAGCCAACCTATTATCTGGCACATTATGAATATCTACGCCGCCCACGGCTTTAACGAATTCGTGGTGGCGCTGGGCTACAAGGGCGAAGTTATCAAAAAGTACATGACCGATTATTGCGCCCTAAGCAGCAACCTGACGGTAGATTTTAGCACCGGCACCGTCGAGCCGCATAACGGTCACAAACCGAATTGGCGGGTTGACCTGATCGATACCGGGGCCAAAACCATGACTGGCGGACGGGTCAAACGACTGGCTCCCTATCTTGGCGACGGGACTTTTATGATGACTTATGGCGACGGCGTTTCGGACGTGAATATTACCAAGCTGTTGGAGTTTCACCGCTCGCACGGCAAGTTGGCGACTATGACGGCGGTCAGGCCGGTCGCCCGCTTTGGACAACTGGATATTGTGGGTAATCGGATCGAGAATTTTGCCGAAAAGCCTCAGACCCGCGAAGGCTGGATCAATGGTGGCTTTTTCGTGTTGGAGCCGGAAGTACTGGACTACATCGACAACGATGATACTTTCTGGGAAAAGGAGCCACTCGAACGATTGGCAGCCGCCGGTCAATTGATGGCCTACCAGCACGAATCGTTCTGGCAGTGTATGGACACCTTGCGCGACAAGGTTTTGCTTGATAGCCTCTGGGAGAGTGGCAACGCCCCCTGGAAAGTTTGGGAATAAGGCAGAATATAGAATGCAGAATATAGAATGCAGAGTGCAGAATGAATGCGTCAGGTTAAGCTGATACCTGATTTCTGATCTCTAATCTCTAATTTCTACTTTTAGGAGTAAACAACAACATGCGAGTTTTAGTTACAGGACAATCGGGGTATATCGGAGCGGTAATGGTTCCTATGCTGCTGGCGGAAGGCTACGATGTGGTAGGGCTGGATAGCGATTTGTTTGAGCAGTGTACTTTTGGCGAGATGAGTGCGACCGTCCCAAATATTCGCAAGGATTTGCGTGATGTGGCAGCCAGCGATCTGATCGGCTTCGATGCTATCATGCACCTGGCGGCCCTCTCGAACGACCCACTGGGCAACCTCGACCCGAATCTGACTTACGATATTAACTACCGCGCTTCGGTTCGGTTGGCGGAACTGGCAAAAGAGGCTGGAGTACCCCGCTTTTTGTTTTCCTCATCGTGCAGTATTTACGGAGCCGCCGGGCAGGACGATGTGACCGAAGAAGCCGAATTTAACCCGGTGACACCTTACGGCGAATCGAAGGTTTTTGTCGAACGCGACCTAAACAAACTGGCCGACGATAATTTCAGCCCGACCTATCTGCGGAACGCCACCGCTTATGGTGCTTCGCCTCGCTGCCGCTTCGATTTGGTGCTAAATAATCTGGTAGCCTGGGCCATGACGACCGGCAAGGTTTATATCAAGAGCGACGGTACGCCCTGGCGACCGATGGTTCACATCGAAGACATTACGCGGGCCTTTATCGCTGTCCTGAACGCGCCCCGCGAACTGGTTCACAACGAAGCCTTTAACGTTGGTAGCAACGGCGAAAATTATCAAATCCGCGATCTGGCTGACATCACCAAAGAGATCGTACCGGGCTGCGAAATCGAGTATGCCGAAGATGGCGGGCCAGACAAGCGCTGCTACAAGGCCGACTTTAGTAAAATCCGCCGGGTACTACCCGAATTTCAGCCGCAATGGACTTGCCGGACAGGAGCCGTCCAGCTTTACCAGGATTACCAGCGCGTTGGGCTGGCGGTCGAAGATTTTGAAGGCCCGCGCTACAAACGGATCGACCACATTAAAAAATTGCTGGCAAGCGGTCAGCTAGACAACACTTTACGCTGGAGGAGCGCTGTAGCCGTATGACGATGCAAACTCAAGAACGCCCAATTTTAGCGACCGACCAGGGTAAATGCCGCTTTTGCGGGGCAGCCCTGCGTTATAGTTTCGTAGACCTGGGGATGTCTCCGCCCTGCAACGATATGGTCAAGCCGGAAAACCTGAACGCGATGGAACGGTTCTACCCGCTACACGTACTGGTTTGCGAAGAGTGCTTTTTGGTACAGGTGGGCGAATTTGTCAGCCCCGGCGATATTTTTAGCGATTACACCTACTTTTCGTCTTTTTCGGATAGCTGGCTGGCCCACGCCAAGCGCTACACCGAGGCGATGCGCGAACGGTTTGGGATCAACGAGCAGAGCCAGGTGGTCGAGATCGCCAGCAACGACGGCTATCTATTGCAATATTTTGTGACTGCCGGAGTTCCCGCGCTAGGGGTCGAACCGGCCTCGAACGTAGCGGAAGTCGCCCAGAAGAAGGGTATCCCGACTATCTCAAAATTCTTTGGCAAGCAGACCGCCCGCGAACTGGCCTCCGAAGGCAAGCAGGCCGATTTGCTTTTGGGTAATAACGTGCTGGCCCACGTCCCGGATGTGAACGATCTGGTCGGGGGCATGAAGATTTTGCTCAAGCCGCAAGGCGTTATCACGATGGAGTTCCCGCACCTGATGCGGTTGATGGCCGAAAACCAGTTCGACACGATCTATCACGAACATTTCTCGTATTTCTCGTTTATCACGGTCGAGAAGATTTTCGCGGCGCACGGTCTGACCCTCTTTGATGTCGAAGAACTGCCGACCCACGGTGGCTCGATCCGCATCTATGCCCGCCACATCGAAGATAGCAGCAAGCCAGTCGGTGAGCGCGTGACAGAATTACGCCAGCGCGAAGAGCAGGCCGGGTTCACCCGCCTTGAACACTATTTTAACTTTGGCGAACAAGTTAAAGAGACCAAGCGTAAGTTGCTGGCCTTTTTGATCGAAGCCAAAAACCAGGGCAAGACGATTGTCGGCTATGGCGCACCGGGCAAGGGTAACACTTTGCTAAATTACTGCGGTATTAGCACCGATTTTATAGATTATACGGTAGACCGCAGCCCCTACAAGCAGGGCCTTTTCCTGCCGGGGACGCATATTCCCGTCTACGGGCCGGAGAAGATCGCTGAGACTAGGCCGGATTATTTGCTGATCTTGCCCTGGAACCTCAAAGAAGAAATTATGCAGCAGATGGCCCACATCCGCGAATGGGGTGGTCAATTCGTCGTTCCGATCCCTGAAGCAAAGGTCTATTCCTGAGCTTCTTCATTATATAGGGGAAATGTAGAATGCAGAATGCAGAATGCAGAATAGAGAATGCAGAATAGGCTACTTTTTGCACTTACAATCGTAAATATTTATTCTGAATTCTGCATTCTGCATTCTGCATTTCCCCCTACTTCTAGCCTTTGCAGCCTTAAACAGGAGACCTACAAGCCATGAATACTGTCTATCTTGACTCACCGATGAGCGACGAAGCCCGCCGCCAACGCATCTACCAGGGGCAGCTTTTTGTCTTTTCGCCCCGACCAAGCACAAAAGCCCTGACCGAATTTGCCCGCGAATTGATCGAGGAAGCTTTTGCACCGCTCGACCCGCGCAAGGCTCAGTATAGTTTGTCGGTTGAGGAATTTGTCGAGATTGCTGCCCCGCTCAAGCCGCGCTTTATCCACCATCCGAAAACCCAGGAGCTTTTGCTCAATGTCCTGGAAGATTTCGGTTGCGATATGAACCAGACCTATTTCGATGTACCGCGCATGCGGATCGCGACCAGCAATAACTATCTCAATGCCGGGGTAGCTTACCCGCTGCACCCCCATCGGGATAGCTGGTATGCCTCGCCGCTTTCGCAGCTTAACTGGTGGCTACCGGTCTACGAAATCGAGTCCGAAAGTAGCTTCGCCTTTCACCCCCATTATTGGGATAAGCCGATCAAGAACGGTTCGCACGACTATAACCACTACGAATGGAACCGCACCGGACGCAAGGATGCCGCCAAGCATATCAAGGCCGATACCCGCAAACAGCCAAAGGCCGAAGAACCAGTCAATCTTGACCCGCAGGTACGGCTGGTTTGTCCGCCGGGTGGCTTGATCCTGTTCTCCGGGGCGCAATTCCATACGACGGTCACGAATACGACCGGCCTGACCCGCTTTAGTGTCGATTTCCGTACCGCCAACATCAACGAGTTTAGCGTCAAAGGCGGCGCTCCCAATATGGACTCGGAGCCGACCGGCACGACTCTGTTTGAATTGCGCCGGGCCAGCGACCTTGCACCCGTCCCGCAAGAAATCGTGGCCCTCTACGACTCCAGCGCCCGACCGAACGATGCCAATGTAACCTTCCGGCCCGCCGAGGAAGTGGGAGCGGGGAGAGCTTAGAAATTAGAGATCAGAAGTTAGAGATCAGAAGTTAGAGATCAGAAGTTAGAAGTTAGAAGAAAGCAATTAGAGATTAGAGATTATAAGATAGCACAACTACTCAACTTAGCCTGATTTCTAATAACTAATTTCTAATTTCTAATATCTGATTTCTCTAGGAGACCTACAATGCGAGCCTTATTTGTCGCTACTAGCTCAAAGCCCAGAAAAAACGATCAAGAGATTAAATTAGGTCAGCGCCCGCGCCTCGACTATCACGAATTAGTCAAGCGTTTTACCGATACGTCTTATGTCGATTACGATACAGTCGATATGGTACGCGGTAAAATACGCAAGCTGGAAGAGAAAACCAAGCTGGACTTTTTTTGGGCGCGACAGGTTGCCAGCCGTGCCAAGCGCGAACAATACGAAAGTGTTTTCAGCCTGTCGGAGCGGGTGGGCGTGCCGATGAGCTATGTGCTAAACCGCAATATCCGGCATATTATGGACACCCATCATCCGCTTTCGCCCAAAAAGCTTCAGCTAATGAAAGCCCTCCGCCTTGCCAGCCACTGGACCAAAGTGACTGCTCATAGTCAGGCCGAGGCTGATGTATTGCGCGATACTTTGAAATTGCGCCCCGACCAGATCGAAGTGCTGCTTTGTTCGGTCGATACCGATTTTTATGATATTAATAAAGCCGACCCCAGCACGATCAAGGCCGAGGGCGATTTTTTTCTGAGCCTGGGTATCTCGCAGCGCGATTACCCAACCCTTATCAAGGCTATGAAGAAGTTACCGCAGGTTAAAGGCCATATCAGCGCGACCAGTGCCTGGGTCAGTAGTGGCGATATTTACGGCCCCGACCCGATCCCGGACAACGTGCTAATCACTTCTTACGACCACCCGACGATCATTCGGGACTGCTACGCCCGGTCGAGCTTTGTGGTGATCCCGATCCGAGAGGGAACTAGCCAATGGAGTGTTGGATGCGCCTCGCTTTTACAGCCGCAAGTGATGGGCAAGCCAGTGATCGCCACCCGCACCCCCGGCCTGAAAGATTATGTGCTGGACGGCGAAACGGGTATTTTGGTGGATGGCAACAAGCCGGAAGCGATGGCCGAAGCTATCGAGTACCTCTGGAACAACCCCACCAAAGCCGCCGAAATGGGCCGTCGGGCGCAAGAATGGGTCACTAACACCCACTCGCTCGACCTGTGGATCGAGCATGTCGGGCGGCTAATCGGCTACAATACTACCAAACCAACGCCCGAACTGGCTTTGGCGGGGAAGTAGAAATCAGGTGTCAGGTATCAGGTGTTAGGCAGGATTCTATTCTACAGCAAGTTGCAAAGAAATTAGACTGTAGGGGCGACCTTTATGGTCGCCCGGTTTGGAAGACCATTTGGGTGGAATCACAGTGGTCGCCCTCGAAGACCCGGCACGGTGTTCACGGGCGACCATAAAGGTCGCCCCTACCAAAGCCTTTAACCCCTGATTTCTGATCTCTAATGTCTGATTTCTAATATTTTAAAAGAGCTAAAAACTGTGATATTTACCGAAACGCGGCTCAAGGGAGCCTTTATCATCGATGTAGAGCCGATCAGCGATCAGCGGGGCTATTTTGCTCGGACGTTTTGTGTGAACGAATTTGAGGCGCACGGACTGAAGCCGACCGTTGTGCAATGCAATTTGTCATATAATACAAAGCAGGGGACGCTGCGCGGGATGCACTTCCAGAGGTCACCCGCGACCGAGGCGAAACTGGTACGCTGTATTCGGGGCGCGATCTATGATGTGATTATCGATATGCGGCCCGATTCTGCTAGTTATGGTTCGCATATCGGGGTCGAACTGAGCGCCGAGAACCACCGCGCTTTGTATATTCCCGATCTGTTCGCACACGGCTTCCAGACCCTGACCGACGATACCGAAGTTTTTTACCAGATGAGCGAGTTTTTCGCACCGGGCTATGCTGCCGGACTGCGCTACGACGACCCCTACTTTGGGATCGAGTGGCCCTTGCCGGTCAGCGAGATCGCCCATAAAGATAAGAATTTACTACTTTTTAAAGAATATCAGAATAGTCTCCAACACGGGAGTTGAACTTTGACTGCTACCGACCTCAAACCATCCGCCCCAACCGAAGTGAATCTGGGCCAGCAAATGTACGAAATGATTGCGGCCCTCTATCCGATCTGCCGCAGCATTACGGGCGACGGCTTTCGGGCCACCTTGCGCGGCATCCAGGAGCATTTACCGCTCGAAGTCTATGAAGTGCCGAGTGGTACGCCCGCTTTCGATTGGACGGTTCCGAACGAGTGGAATATCCGCGACGCTTATGTAAAAAACTCGCAGGGTGAGCGCGTGATCGACTTTCAAAAGTCGAACCTGCACGTCGTTAGTTACAGCATCCCTGTCCATAAAAAGATGGGACTGAGCGAGCTTAAAGAACACCTGATTAGCCTGCCCGATTATCCCGACCGCATCCCCTACCGCACTTCATATTATAATGAAAAGTGGGCTTTTTGTGTCAGTCACGAGCAGCTTTTGGCTCTGCCGGAAGATGAGTACGAGGTGGTGATAGACTCGACGCTAGAGCCGGGCCACCTGACCTATGGCGAATATTTCCTGCCGGGCGAGACCGTCGAAGAGGTGCTGATCTCCTGCCACGCCTGCCACCCTTCGCTCTGCAACGATAACCTTTCGGGTATTGCGATGTCGGTCTTTCTGGCAAAGCAGTTGGCGGCGCTACCCCGGCGGCGTTATTCTTACCGCTTTATCTTTATCCCCGGCACGATAGGCTCGATTACCTGGTTGAGCCGCAACGAGGAACGCATCCCGCAAATTAAGCACGGGCTAGTTATAACCGGGGTGGGCGACCCTGGCGCATTTACCTACAAGAAAAGCCGCCGAGGTGATACCGAAATCGACCGGGCCGTGATGAACGTATTGAAATCTTCCGGCCAACCCCACGAAGTAATCGAGTTCTTCCCCTACGGCTACGACGAGCGGCAGTATTGCTCCCCGGCCTTTAATATGCCAGTCGGCTGCTTTATGCGTTCCTCGCACGGGCGCTATTCGGAGTATCATACTTCGGCGGACAATCTGGATTTTGTGCGGCCCGAATGTCTGGAAGCTTCGCTCAAGACCTGTCTGGCAGCCCTGTATGTGATCGAGCATAACAAGACCTATTTGAACCAGAGTCCAAAATGCGAGCCGCAACTTGGCAAGCGCGGATTATACAGCGCTCTGGGCGGGCAGACCCATCAAAAAAGTAGCGAGATGGCGATGCTCTGGATTCTAAATCTGTCGGACGGCCACTACAGTCTGCTCGATATTTCCAACCGCTCCGGCCTACCCTTCGAGATCATCGCGCCAGTCGCCACTTTGCTGGCCGAACACGGGCTGCTCAAAGAATGCTGAAATGAGGGGAAGAACGTGTAACCCAGATGAACACAGATAGATTAGAAATCAGAGACTGGCAACTCTATAATTTCTTCACTCCCCTCTGGCTGGCATTTCAACTTCATCTTATCAGAGTCAAAGCGAATTTCCAACACCTTTCCATTAAAACGGTTCCCAATATAATAGCCGTAACCACTCAAAGTAAAATGACCCTTGCTTTTGACCCGTCTGAACCAGCGTCCCTGGCTCAGGTAAGAACCAATTGGCTGCATATCTAACAACTGCTCTTCCCACTACGGTTGATAATAACGACTCTTAATTTGTAATGGTTGTTTAAGCCCTTTAAGCGAGGTGTAACTTATTAAATTTACAATGAATTTATCAAACTTAATCCGGTTCTGGAATTTGAGGCCGATGAAACTCGCGGAGACAAAGCAACCGAGTTACAACCGGGGCAGGTTTGATTATTTGTAGAAACGATGTGTGTACTAGATAACATGCATAATTAAAACTATACAATAGACGGTATGGCTAGACTCATTTTTCAGAAAATTATACCATATATAGCATCGATACTTATAAAGCATGTTATCTACTCATGAAGAAGGAGAACACCATGAGATTTAGGTTTAAACCTAAACATTACAAAGGGATCGCGGCACTCGCGATTTTATTTTTAGTAGTGGTGCTGTTAGGGCCAGCGATGGACTCTTTCGCGCAGACCCCTGCCAGTAAACCCGGTTTGCAAACCGGCCTGGCTAGTCCCAAGCTTGAGGAGGGAAGCAGCGATAACGGTGCGCCCGCTCCGGCCTCGATTGGAGCGGATGTACCGTTAACTTACTTTGGTCCGGCGCCTTCGCAGGTGCAAAAAGAACTGGTCGGACCCTACCAGTTGCTAAAGTCGGGCAAAATCGATACCGAGGCCGGGACGATTACCTTACCGCTTTACAAGGGTAAGCTGGTCAGTGGCGAAACAGTCTGGTATATTCTGACCGACACCAACGATAAGGCCAACTCCGAGGCTCTGGGACTTAATTTCTCGTCCAAGTTGACTTATGCGGCCGTCGGGCGGGCAGTCCGCCATGCGCGGGTAGAGAAAGATACCAGCCTGACTTTCACCAGCGGCAAAGTCGATTTCTCACCGGAACGCAGTGTGATGAAAGGTGATGGGCAAAACGCCTTTCCTCCCAAAACCGCCAAGCCCGGCTCAATTGGGGACGAAAACTACAGCCCGCTAGTTCAGGTAGATAATCTGGGCAACACCATTTACAACGCGCCAATCATTGCTTTTAACGTTCAGGCCGAACAGATTACTTTTTCTGAAGGCAAACCGGATTACAAGCTGGTTCACGATAAGGTAGTAAAGATTTCGCCAAAAGATCAGACTGTGACCCTGCGACTAACCGCCGGTTTTAGCTTTGCCAAACCGATACTTTATCTTAGCACTGAAGCCAACGATCTTGGGCTGGCGGCTTTGGAGGGAGCAACCTATGCGCCAGGTCTCAAGGATATTGAGGTCGGTCACGACGATAGCGCTTTTAGCCCGGTTGAGCGCCTATTTACCTTTACCAACGGTCCAACCGGCAAGGAAAATCCTCAACGGCAGGGCCTGAATAGTGCATTGACCGATGGCCGATCACCTCTAAACGTGTTCGGAGGCATTCCGACTGTCGCTACCGATTACAGCCCACTATGGGATGTCAACGTGGGTGAATGGACCCAAAAAGCGATTGACTCGGGTTATCGATCACGCCTGACCGAAGAATTCGCCATTCTGGGTTTCGCCCAGCAAGGTTTTATTACGGGGCCGGGTGGTGCCAAATACGGTTCAAGTGGCCTTATCGTCAATTGTCCGCCGGTCTTCCGCTTCCTCTAATCAAGCGGCTTTAACTCAAAGCCCCTTCCCGGGTCCGGGAAGGGGCTTTGTTAATGTAATAATCAGATTATAATCTTATACCGGGTGTGAGTACCGATAAAACAAAAAGTCATGCACTCACCAACCAAGCTAAAAATCGAAATACAAATTCACTACCGTACACATTTTTCAAGTCAGGCTCGAATAGTCTTAACAGATAAGCCTTTTCTAGCCAATGTCTCAGGCAAATCGAGTTCAATTTCTATCAGAACATAATTTTGTAACTGTTCACGAAGTGTCATTCTGAGGCGGGAAATTACCTCAATTTTTGATAATGTAGGTCTCCCGCCGAAGAATCTCAATTCGTCCAGCCGTTCGGTCGTGAACGATTACATAATTTCTGTACGCTAGTGAACCGATTATTACGGTTTGAAACCCATATACAATACTTACACTAACTCACCCCTAAATAACCTGATGGAATAAGCCTGGATTTAGAGTATAATAAACCGATGCCAATATAGCGAAATTGCAATACAAATAGAACCCTAATAGCTGGTCCACAATTATTTGCTAATCACTACCGAGGTGCGAAAGCCCAAAATTGATACTCAATCAAATGCGGACTAGGTACTAGAGTAAATATAAGCGGGGTAATATTGTGCTAACTCCAGATGGTAACCAAGCATCCTTCGATGAAATTGAGCGGTTGCGCGAGCGAGTTAAAGAATTAGAACAATCCGAACTCGAATTGTGCAAAATCAATGAGAAACTGCAAGTTAGTGAGGACTTGCTCCATTCTATTCTGTCTCATTCCCCTAATGTAATTTTGGTTAAAGACCTTAAGCATCAATACGTCTTGATTAACCGCCTCTACGAGAGGCTTTTTCAGCTTGAGCCAGGCTGGATTGAGGGTAAAACCGATTATGATTTGTTCCCGGTCGAAGTAGCCGATAATTGTTTAGCTAACGACCAGACTGTCCTTGAAACTAAAAAATCGGTTACATATGAAATGCAGATACCGCAGGAAGACGGGTTACATACCTATTTTGAAAATAAATTTCCGCTTTACGACCGAAAAGGAACTCTGTACGGTTTAGCCGCTATTTCTACCGATGTAACCGAACTTAAAACCGCCGAAGAAACCCTGCGTAAACGAGAGGCTGAATTGCGCCAATCTCAAAAGATGGAAGCTATCGGACGACTGGCAGGTGGCATTGCCCACGATTTCAATAATTTGCTGACCGTAATTATGGGTTATGCCGATCTAATGTCAATCGAACTAACTGAAGACCACCCCTGGCATGAAAATGTTTCGGGCATCCGTAATGAGGCCGACCGGGCTGCCATGCTTGTCCGGCAATTGCTGGCTTTTAGCCGTCGTCAGGTCTTACACCCGGTAATTAGCAATTTAAATACAATTGTCGGCGGGATGGATAAACTTTTGCGGCGGATACTAGACGAGAATATCGAATTGGTTACTATCCTAGACCCCCAACTGGCGAATGTACGGATAGACCAGGGCCAACTTGAGCAGGTTATCTTAAATTTAGCCGTTAATGGGCGGGACGCAATGCCCGATGGTGGTAGACTGATCCTTGAAACCCGCAATGTAGACTTGAACAAAGAGTATGTTAGTGAGCATCAAGATATTACACCCGGTCAGTATGTGTTGCTAATGGTAAGCGATACCGGACACGGTATTCCTGCTGAAATAAAAGCCCATATATTTGAGCCGTTCTTTACTACCAAAGCACCCGATGCAGGTACTGGTTTGGGTCTTGCTACGGTTTACGGTATTATCAAGCAGAGTGATGGCAGTATAGAAGTTTATAGCGAAGCCCAGCAGGGTACTACTTTCAAAATCTATTTGCCGCAAGTAAACGAGCAAACCAGTGCGGTCGGGGCCGACCCTGGAAAAGCGACAATACTAACGGGAGGCTCAGAAACTGTTTTACTGGTCGAAGATGACCCTGGTATCCGGCAACTGCTCTCTAACGTTTTGCGAGAATATGGCTACAGCGTTTTGGAGGCAGGGCGGCCCAGTGAAGCTTTCCAGCTATGTAATAGCCGGAAGAGTGGAATTGATTTAATTATTACTGACGTGATTATGCCGGAAATGAGCGGGCCTAAAATGGCGCAGCAAATCAAGCAACAGCGCCCCGAAACCCGTCTGATTTACATTTCAGGCTACACTCATGGCGTAATTGCTCATCACGAGAAGCTTGAAAATGAGGTGAGATTGCTCCAAAAGCCTTTCACGTTAGAAACTTTGCTAACCCAGATTCGGCAGCTATTGGATAATAGTTAAGCAGACTCTTTGCGAGGGCTTGTTTGGGTAAAGTATGGCCTATTGTACAAATTTAGTATCGCTACCGAAAAATCCAAAAGTATTTGGCAACTCCGGGAGGTAAGATTATGCAGCCATTTAGAGGGCAGTTGGCGGTAGTGACGGGGGCGAGTAGCGGAATTGGGCGGGCCCTTGCGGTTGGGTTAGCCGGACAGGGCGCGAACTTGATCCTGGTCGGCAGCAATACCGAACGGTTGGCGGAAGTCTCCGATAGTATCCGGGCCAGTGGGGGCGAGGCCCAGCTTTATCTGGCCGACCTATCGCAAGACCTCCATTTACAAAGGTTGGCGAACAGTTTGCGGAGCGCCGGGCCGGTAGACCTCCTGATCCACAGTGCCGGGGTTCATGCTATGCACAACTTCCAGAGCGCTCCCGTCACCGACCTCGATCTGCAATACCGGGTGAACGTTCGCGCTCCATTTGTGCTGACTCAGGCCCTGCTACCCAGTCTGATCGAACGTAAAGGGCAGGTCGTCTTTATCAATTCCAGTGCGGGCCTGACCGCCAGAGCCAATGTTTCACAGTACGCCGCGACCAAGCATGCCCTCAAAGCCCTTGCCGACAGCTTACGCGAAGAAGTTAATGCGCAGGGCGTGCGAGTGCTGACGGTCTACCCAGGCCGCACTGCCAGCCCGATGCAAGCGGCGATCTTCCGGGCCGAAGGCCGCGAGTATCACCCGGAGCGCCTGATGCAGCCCGAAGATGTTGCCGCGACCGTCCTGAGCGCCCTCACCCTACCCCGCACCGCCGAAGTTACCGACCTCCAAATCCGTCCGATGAACAAGTTGAGCTAACCCTCTTTTTAATACTATAGATTTGAGCTTCAGCCTTCAGCCCTACTGGTATTTGGCCTGAGAATAGTTTATCATAAGATAGCAGTTAGTTTGAGCCGATCTCCAACCGCCAAATCTCCTTTGACGGTCTTGTGTCAGTCCATTGACGGTAGCTTGCCCCAACATTCTTGTTATAATGGCGTTAATAGAATAGTAGGCAGGGTCGAAAGTACTGCCCTGGATGTAAGCGACTAACAAGTTTTGATTGGGTCTTGGAAAAGAGCGGCAGTAAATGAACCACGCAACCTCCCGTAGCTTAAAATTGACTTCTTATGGTTCGCACCATATAGGATCGCGTAAAAGTGTCGATCAGGATCGTGTCTTCGCCTATCCTGAAAAACAGTTCACCGAATTGGTCGAACGCTTTGGCTATCTTTATGTGATCGCCGATGGAGTTAGCACCGGACAGCACAGCGAACTGGCCGCCGATTTGATTTGCCGCGATCTACCCTTGCTCTACTACAATACCATGCGCTCGCTCGGAACCGACCTTCCAGCCTACCTGAATGTCCGCCCGGTGCTGTCCGGTGCGATCCAGGAGGTCAACCGTCGGGTCTGGGAACTGGGCCAGCAACCCGAAACCTACCGTTCTTCTTCGACCTTTGTTTGCTTGCTACTGCTAGGCCGGTTTGCGCTGATCGCCCACGCCGGAGATAGCCGGGCTTATTTGGCCCACACTCCGCCCGACTCGCGCCTTCCCTCGATCCAGAAATTGACCATCGATCATTCCTGGGTCGAAGAATTTGGAATGGCACTGGTTGAGCAAGGCAGGTTGACCCTCGACGATTTGAGCCGGGACAAGCGCCGTCATTATATTACCCGCTTGCTGGGCCGGGATGAAGATTTGGGTGCGGTCGATTTTAGCCTTATCAACCCCGCCTCGCAATATCGGCTGGATACGCTAGAAGTGACGGATGGCGACCGACTGTTGCTCTGCACCGACGGCCTATGGGATATGGCCGAGCAACAAGAGCGGGGCTTGCTAGAAGAATGGCTCGGCGAGGCTTTGCAAAAACCGTCGCTCGAACGAGCCACCCACTATCTGTTCGATCTGGCGAACCGGGCCGGGGGCAAAGATAATATTGGGGTCGTTTTGGTCAAAGTCGAGAGTGTCGAGGATGAGGCTATGCCGCCCGCTTCATTGCCCGACCAAACTCTAAAACCGACCAATAGCCAGCCGTTCCAAACTGAAACGGGCGAAGATGAGGAAGCGCTTGCTGACGAGAATAGCGGCTGGCAAACCGAAGAATTGACTGAAAATTTTACCCAGTCCAGGGAGCATGGGCCACAAGATGAAATTGAGGAGCATTTAGATCAGTTTGATCTGTTTGCGCCAACCGCTCAACTTATTCTCCCTACTACCGATCCGAAACTGAGCGATCCGGCTTTCCCACTGGTTAATTCCCCGCATACGCCTACTACCCCTAATATAGCGGCTATGCCAGCCGAAACCGAACAGGCTTATATCCAACCGACGGCCCCTGCTGGGTCTAACTTGCAGAACCGGGTCACGCTACCTGCGCCACCTCCTAGCTCCAATCCGCCCCTGGGTAGCACTTTGCAAGCGGATGACAATCCGGTCATCCAGGACATCCGAAGTTTTTATCCAGCTAATTTTAGGGACGCTAACCCGGTTGTCGGCAACCCCGCCACTGGCAACCCGGTTATAGATAATCCGATCAGCCCAGTGCCGCCTTATTTAAGGCAGTCTAACCCACCGCGTTACACCAACCAGCCATCGGCAACCCCGCCGATGCCCCAACCTAGACCCGCCGCGCCTCTGAACAATCAGAGCTACCGTGACCCAGGTGGTAACGGTCAGTTTGCAGCGCCGGATAATCGCAATCCGAATAATGCCGGGGCCAGACCGCAAGCTCAACCCGAACTTCGCCAGCAGGAATATAAATCTCCCGGCCCAGCGGCCCCGCCTCGCGTTCCAAAAACCAGGATAGCCCGACTCTCAACTTATGTACTCAGTGTGATCGGTATGGTTCTTATCGTTATAATTTTGGTTAGCACTCTCCCGATTAGCCTAAAGTTGATTGGGATATGGTCAATTACGTTGTTTGTGTTGGGAGTAGTTTATCTTATCTATCGCTGGTCGAACCAACCTACCGCCTCGGTCAATACCCCACCGCTAATGTCATCTACCAAACCCAACCAGCCCCCAAATTATGTTCAACCTGCCACCCAAGACGTGCCGTCCGACCGACCCGAAATAGCCAGGACTGATGATGTGCGCCCGGCTGAACTGGCTTTTGAGGTTGATCCACTCGTAGCGCCCAACTATGCGAAGTTTGGCGGGGCTGGTAGACCGGGTTTGGGTCGCCCGATTACAGCTTTGTTTGTTTGGAAACTAGGGGTAGCAGGCCAACGGAAAATTCAGTTTTTTGAGCGAGGGGCCTTATATCTGAGCAGTACAGGCCAAATTAAATTGCTCGAACTTAGCGCGGTATACCTCCAATCTAACTCGTTTAAGCCCAGCCCGACCTGTCCCGACCCGGTCAGAATAGCTTTCCAGCAGGCTTATCAACAAATTGGCTGGCTGGGCGCACCACTGGATCAATTATTCTATCTTGATACCCAAACCAATCCTTATGGCTACCTCGATACTACCTACTACGTCTGTTTTCAAAATGGGGTCTTAAAATACAAAAAGGGCGAACCAGCCGCGACTATCGTGCCAATCGGTAAAATATATGCCGAGGGTCAAGGCTGGGTCAAATAAGTTTTAAGTACAAAGGAAATAAGGCCAGAGAATATGACCGACAGTACTGTCGAGAATACCGATAGATCACCAAATCAAACCCAGCCAGGCCGGGTCGGTTCGACTATTAGTTGGGTGCAGGCCGGGGCCGCTAGTGACATCGGGAAGGTCAAGCCTAACCAGGAAGACTCTTTTTTGCTGCCTGAGCCAAGCCGGGTGAGTGAGGCCGAACCGAACGATACACAGCGTGGAGCGCTCTATATTGTGGCGGACGGGGTGGGTGGCCTCGAAAAAGGCGAACTTGCCAGCCAGGACGCTTGCCGGATAATTCAGGAAACTTTTTATGGCTCGCTCGTCGATACCACCCAGCAAAAAGACGGTCTGGTTAAGCTGCTGGTTTATTCGATAGTCTGGGCTAACCGCAAAGTCTACGAAGCTTTTAGCAAAGACAAGCCCAGAGGTAGAACCGCCGGGACGACTATCATCTGCGCTACCGTACTGCCCGATGGCTATTGTCTTTACGCCTACGTCGGGGACAGCCGCTTATATCGGTTCACGCGCCAGCGCCAGCTTGAAAAACTTACTACCGATCACTCCTGGGTAGAAGAATACGGGCGCGAGTTGGTACGCCTCAACCGCATGAACCCGGAAGACCTGGCCCACGACAAGCGCCGCCATATTATTACCAGGGTGCTGGGTAGCCGGGAAAAAGTCAGGCCGACCCTCGGTCTGGTCAAGTTGGAACCGGGCGACCGCCTGCTGCTTTGCACCGACGGTCTGTGGGAGATGCTCGATCAGGAGCAGCTCCGCAATTTTATGAGCTTGCGTGCTAATCCACCCAAAGAGCTGACCGACCAGTTGATTCACGCGACCTTGACTGGGACACGGGCCAGGGATAACGTGACGGCGTTGGTGGTCGATTACAAAGGCAGCCAGACGGGGTTGCTCCCCTACGATTATAAGTACTGGGAGCAGACCATCGCCGAATATAACGATAACCTCAATACGACCGCTCTATTTGAGGGCTTTAACCTGCCCTCGGCTTATTACGCCGATAGCGAAGATGAGCCAGGAGTCGAAGCCGACCCCAACGATGATAATGTTGACGATGATGACGGCGGGTCGGATGCCCTCCCCTCCGGCGCGAGTATGCCGCTAGAGCGAGCCTGGGAGGTTTTACGTACTTCGCAGGTCGATGGGCCTGAGAATTTCTTTCTCAATACCAGGGCGCTCCAAAGCTTGCTGGTCTACCACAACCTCACTACGGGTGACTTTGAAGAAGCTCAATCCGCCTACAACCAGGCCCGACTTTATTTGAAAACCTGGCAGGACAAGTTTATCAGCCTTAGCAATGCCTTAAATCAGCAGGATGATCCTTTTAGCAATCCAAAAGGACAAACGCCGAATGTAAATGCGGCGAGTAATCAAAAGCTGTCCAGAGTATTGACCGATCAGAAGCAGACGCTGTTATTGACGATTGACCCTTTCTCGGCTAACACTCAAGGCAGCATCAAAACCCCGCCCGCCCATCCGACTAACCTGCTCCAACTGGTGCAGGAGGCCGGGCTTTCAGCCGCCGATTTTGATGAGTTAAACGCTACCCAGGCCACGATCCAATCTTTTTTCTCACGCTGGCATTTTGGTCTGGAAAAGCAAATCGACGAACTTCGCAAATTAGGGTCGAAGCCGGATATTCAGGAATTGCTGCGTTTCATGCTAAGGCAGCGCGATTGGCAAATTGATTATCTCAAGCGAACGCTGGGTTCTGGCAAAGATATGAGTGCGACCAGCGCCGAGGATGATGCTTTTCGGCCTGTCCCGCCCGAACAGGATTACTCTGCCCAAAAGCCTGCCTACCAACCGACTCGACTTGTCGAATCACCCACTGTGTCGGCTATGCCAAATGTTCCACCGCCGGTGGGGTTAAGCAGGCCGTCACTATCGGTCAACCCGCCCTTGTCCCCTAATTTTTATGATAGCAAGACCGAAACAGTAGTCAACCGTACTCCCAATCCGGCAGCCTTCTCTGCTTCGGCTATCTCAATCCCGTCGCCCAAAATAGAAGATAGACCGCTCCCCACCGCTAAAAAAAGCCGGGAATCTAAACCTGCCGCAGCGCCCGTTATAAAGTCTAAATCTATCAAACCTCTTATTTGGATCGTAGCAGGGCTGATTGGCTTGCTGGTGGTTATTATAGTAGCTGGCGTTATTTTGCTTTCGCCATCCCGTTCTCAGAACCCTTCTCAACCCGTCCCAACCTCCATCCCGTTGCAAGCTCAACCACTCCCTCCTACCCCGATCCCGACCTTTACGCCGGGGCCGACCGCTACGCTTGCGCCAGTCCCCACTGCTACGCCGATCCCGACTCCGACTCTAGCACCGATCCCAACTCCCTCCGACCTGGATGGCTTCTTCAAACAGGCCGAAGCGGATGCCGCCCAGGGTAAATGGCAGGAGGCCGCCAATAGGTATGCTATTCTACGGGCCAATAACCCGACTTACCGGGCTAGTGAAGTTAAACTCAACCTTGCCAGAGCGCTTTCTAAGGCTGAAAAATATCAGGAGGCTTTGCTTGGCTACGACGAGATTGTTAAGACCGAACCAACCCTGATGCAGAGTGCGGGTGATGTAATAAGGCGCGAGCAAACCCTAAATTATTGTAAGTACGGAACCACCCTTGTTACTAAGGTAGAGCAAGCCGACCTCAGCAAAACCCCTGACGCTTTGCTGGGCGAGACTACCCTGGCCCTTAACGCTTTCAGCCTGTGCCTCAAGCCCAAAGACGATCTCAAGCTTGACCCCAACGATGCTAGTACTAAAGACATCCGGGAAGAGCTTACTAAAGGACAGGAAGAGGCTACCAAACTTCAAGAGCTTGAAACCCTTTTCCGGGACGGACTGCAAAACAAGCGGATTAAAGAGTGGGATAAAGCTATCCAGCAACTTCGCCAGTTGTACGATAAAACCCAAAGCGACCCGACCGCTAAGACCTATCGAAGCGGTAATGCCGCCCGGATGCTGCTCGATACTTACATCGAATACGGCGATGCGCTGTTCCTACCACTTGAAAAGCTGCCGGTTAATGCTATAACGCCGGAGCAGAAGCAAACGCTGGAAAAGGCCAAAACGCAGTATGATCTGGCCCGCAAGCTGGCTTTAGGGCCGGGCATTGTCCAGGATCGTTTAGAGGTGGCTACCTCTCGGTATGCTTCGATTGAGGCGACCCTTAACCCGCCTCCGACAGCTACGGCTCTACCAGTACCAACTACGGTTATTCAGCAAGTACTGCCAACTGCGCCGCCAGTAGCTAAAACAGCAGCACCAGCGACAACTGCCGCTCAGAATACGGTCGCGCCAACTACAACAGCACCTACAACGGTCGCGCCAACACCTACATCAGCACCACCTACAGCTACACCAGCGCCGCCCACAGCTACGCCCGTACCACCAACACCTACGACAGCGCCAAAACCAACTACAGTTCCACCTACAGTATTTATAAAGTAGAGGAAGCAAGCTCACTATGAACGATTTGAAACACCTACAACTATATGCCGCCGGAGCGCCGTTCCAGGAGCGTCAAAAGATAGCCAAAAAGGGCGGCAAGTTGCGGACGCGCGTCGGCACTTTTTGGGGTATTTTGGGGCTGGCACTGCTTTCTATCGGGCTGTTCAGCATTGCCTACGATGTCTTTCGGTTTCCGGGTTTGCGTGGGGCAGCCCAATTTATAATCGAGTTGATTTACAGTCGGGGTCGCCTTGAGCTACCGGCCTACACGCCCTATTTAGGGGCTGCCGCTGGGTTCTTCTTTTTGCTGTGGAGCGCCAACTTTATGCTGGGCAAAAACTGGGCCTGGTTGGTCGGGTTATGGGTGAACGGAATAGCGGCCTTGCTCTGGCTGGTTGGTGCAATCTATCTGGCCCAGATCAGTTGGCCCGGCTTCGAGATCGGGTCGCTCAAGGTTAGCCGATTATGGCTGGTTGGGCTGCTGGTTTTGCTGGGGCTGCTTTTTAGCTGGATTAACTATCGGCTCTATAGCCAGGACTTACGCCAGTCTTACTACATTAACACTATTCTAAATAACCCGGCCCTGGACGAACTCAGCCGCGATATGAACAAAGCCATGCAGGTTTGCGGGCTGTGCGGGCGACCCAAGATCAACGGGCGCTGCTCGATCCACAATCCACTGGCCTACCTGATCGATCAAGATAAGGGCGGGTCTTACGAACTGAAAGAGAGCAACATTGTAATCGGGCGCACCAAAGGGACGCTCCAGCTTGACCCGGCCTATAACGACAAATACAAAACGATCTCCAACCCACACGCCCAGCTTTTTGTAGATCAGGCCGGTAACTGGTTCCTGCTTGACCTGAGCCATCACAAGCGGGAAGGTCGAACCGAAGTTGAAGGAAAACCACTCTCCGGCGAAACCGCCGATAAGCCGATAACACTGACCGATAACCTAAAAATCAAGCTCGGAGAAGCTAGTTTTGTCTTCCGAATTGGAAACTAGGGAATTTACGATTTACGATTATCAAAGCTGGCAGAGTTCATCCTATCTAATCGTACTAATCGTACTAATCTCTAATTTCTGATTTCTAATCTCTGATTTCTAATTTCTAACTGGTTACGAGGATCACTCATGGTTGCTTTTAATTTGCGCTTACAACTTACCAACCTTTTGAAAATAGCTCTGGCGGTCGGCCTTTGGTTGAGCTTATGGCTGGTTGGGCCGCTTTATTTTGCCCAGGCCGGACAAACTGGTGGAACCTCGACCAGCCTGGATAATGCCAATAGCAGTCTGGTCGATCTCAAGCTACTGGTCGGCAACGAAGTCCAGCCCTATGCCCGACTGACCGTAGCCAATAAACAATCCAGCCAGGCCGTTACCCTGGTCGTCAAGCCAGGTACGATCCTGACCCCCAACCAGGACAAAGAAAAATATTACGATTTGGTGCTGGTCGGCGCTCAATACAATTTGGAACCGGGCAAAGAAGTGACGCTCGATCTGTCGGCCTACCTGGGCAATTTGGGGCAGGGCGGCAAAACGGCTGCCGGTAAAGCGATCAATTTTAATGTGCAAGCTCTGGACAATAACGCCGCCTCCAAAACCGCCGCCGAAGTCCTGGGCCGGGCCACTCAGCGCAATCGCACCGCCGGTGACAACGCCGTTCAACTCGGTTTATGGATGGCGCTGGGCAATTTGAGCTTTGAGGAACTGAGCAAATTCTTTACCGCCGACATTGGCAGCTTTAAGCCAGATGCCGAATTTTTCCGCGGTTCAGCGACCAGCGCGACCACCGCTATTGCCACCACGACGAGCGCAGCTACTACAGTGGCAGCCACGACCGGCGCTACTACTACCGGGTCGGCTACTGCTGCCGTACCTACCGTCGCCCCCACGCCCGGCAACAGCGTCGGCCTTATTAACAGCGACACCGGCAATAATACGACCCTGATCTTGCTGATCGGTACGGGTGTGATCGTGCTGCTGCTGATCGCAATTCTTGTGGTGGTGCTAATCAAGAATAACCGTGATAAAGAGCAGCTTATCGCGGCTTTGCAGCAGCCAAAAGACGCTCAGGTCAGAGTGGAGCAGGGTCAGTCACTGCCCCCTTACGGTCAACCCAACCTAAATATCAATCCAGCCCGCCCGAACCAACCTTATAACCAGCCACCGATCAACCAGGTCTCGCGGCCCTATATCCCACCAGTGGGTGGTATACCCCAGGTGCAGGGTAAATACAGCCTTCAGCAGGGTGATACTGAATATGGCGACGATTTTGACCCTAACGGCAACAAGGCGGAGGCCGGGCGTACTATTCGCGTGAACGAGCAGCGTAATAACGGCAAGCGGCCCGATCAAGCTCCTCCGCCCGCCTCCCCCGATGATGATCCGGCTAATACGGATGACGTTCTCAATCTGTCGCCGAATGCTTTGAATAGCCCGCAAGCTCTGGTCGAAGAACGCAAAGGCACAGTCTTGCTCAAGGTCGAGAACAACAAAGAATACGAAGAGAAGCTCAAACTGGCCGGACGCAACGGCGGCTTTGAGATCGACCCGACCAGTTCCCGTGTTATTCTCAGCCGGGGCAGTCTGCACATTCTTGAATTGCGCCACCCGACGATCAGCGCCCCTCACGCTATTTTGGAATTCCGCGACAAGCAAGACCGGCTTCAGTTGTATATTACCGACCTTAATAGCGCTAACGGTACTTTCGTCCTCAACCACCCGCTCCAGGATACCGATTTGTTAAAAAGTGAGGGCCGTATCTCACCCAAACGACGCGATTTTAAGCTCGTCCCGGACGAAAACGGGCTGGTACGATTGCGGTTTGGCTCGGCCCGCTTTATCTACTACTGGCGCGATAAAAAGCTGGTCTCTGAGGGCGACCGGGGTGGACAGCAAACCTTTGACCTCTCCCGCGCCAATCGCTGGATTATCTCACGCTCCAAAATCCCGGTAGTCGAACTCAGTGTTAAGCGGGGCAACGAACGCCTCTACGATGGGGACACCCGTATCTCCACTCCCCACGCCTTGCTCCAACTGACCAACTCGGCGATTGAAATTCGCGATTTGAACAGCCGCAACGGGGTTTTCCTGGAAGGCGAACAGGAGATCAGCCGGGAAAAAGGACGGCGGATCGGTGAGAAAAGCGTTCCGCTACGCTTAGGCGATGGTTTTCAACTTGGCGATAGCGTCTTCCGGCTCTATGATACGCGGGTAGAATTACAAAATTTGGTTCACGAAAGCGAACTAAAAGATTACGCGATTGATGAAACGCCTTTGGGCGGGGGGATGGGACTGGTCTACCGGTGTAAGCACAAACAAGAGCAAAAATATTACGCCTTGAAAATCCCGCGCCCCGAAAAGGTTCATTCCAAAGACCAGTACCGGCGCTCTTTCAATGAAGAAAAGTCCATTATGCAGCAGATCAACAGCAGTCCGAACGCTTACCAATACGGGATCGTTAGCGCCAAAAAGTGGGGCGAGATTAAGCAACTGGGCGTTTCTTACTACATAATGGATTATATCGATGGGGTAACTTTGCGCGAGATTATCAATACGCAAGGCTTGATCCCAGGTCTGACCCCCTATATCATTGCCGAGTTGTTAAACGCATTGGGCTTTGTCCACGCTAATTTGGGGCTGGCCCATTGTGACGTGTCCAGTGGCAACGTTATGATCGACCGGGACGGCAAAATCTGGCTGACCGATTTCGGGATTGCTACCCGGATCAACGAAAAAGCTCCTCAATTCCTCAACAAGCAGTATGCCGCGCCAGAACTGAGTAGCAAGGTCGGTCTGCGCTTTGTCAATCAAGCTACCGATATTTTCTCGGTTGGGATGTTGATCTATCATCTGAGCGAAAGCTCGACCGGCTTACCCCAGGAATTGATGGACGAGCCGAATACCCAGGATGCAATGGGGCGACCTCGGTCGGAATTGATGGATGTGCCGCAGCGGGCCGAGACGGTCAACCAGGAACAGCAGGAAAGCTATCCGGCCCAAACCGGGCAGAATTCTGGCCCAACCGCAGTGGCAACCCCCATTATTCGGCCTGATACGGGCGGCGAAATTACCAAGCTAAAGGACATCCGTCGCAAGTGCCTCAAGTCGGAGCAGTCCCAACGTTACCAAACCGTTTCGGCTTTGCTCGAAGATTTGAACCGGCTTAACTTAATCGGCGACCGCGAGGCCATTCGGAAAAACCTGGTTCAGTTGGTCTACTCTATCAAACCGCAAAAAGACCCATCGCTGCATTAACAAGGCAGAAGGCAGAATGCAGAATGCAGAATAAAAATCCATTGGCTGGGTCATGTCACATAGGGGTTAAATCTAGGGGTATTCTATTAAAGACGGTGTAATGATGCGGACTATGTCATTCTGACACAGGTTGTTGGATATGATAGCTCCGCCCATAGATTTTCCTGGAGCCTAGAACAAGGCAGAAGGCAGAATGCAGAATGCAGAATAGAGAGCAGGATAATAGTCAGGTGTGGGGAGATGCTAATCTCTATTTTTCATGCTGCATTCTGCATTCTGCCTTCTGTTTACCGACTAGCGACCGACAAAATACGGTTGTCAGTCTATTGTTGGTTTAATTTCGGCTACATAGGCTAGTGAGTTTGCTATAATCAAAGCAGGTATACGCCAAGTAGAACTTTTAATTTGTACTTGTCCGAGCAAGTTATCTGGTAGTGTTTTAAGGAGCGCCCCGTGAAACCTATTGACCACCCTCACTTCAAGCTGACCCGGTTCGGTCGATCCCCCTTGCGACCAGGCGCGTCCCCATCGCGCCTTCGGCGGTATCTGATCGGCTGGTGGGCCTTGACTGCCCTATTACTACCGTTGTTATTCGTCTGTTTCCCTGGCCCTAGCACTTTAGCCCAAACCACCCAGCGCCCTTCGATAGACTTGCTATTGGTGGTCGATGAGTCGGGCAGCATGTGGCAGGAGAATGATAAAGAGCCGGAAGTCGAGAAAATAACTAGCCCGTCCAAAAATCCACTCCCTAGCGGAGATGGTAGCCGCCGGATTGAAACTATTAAGTTGCTGGTCGAATTGCTCCAACTGGAAAAGCTCAAGGATACCCGAGTCGGCATTTTGCTTTTCAGCCAGGATGTTACACTGGTCACGCCCGATTATCTCGATAAAGATAACAAACCGTACCAGAAATTGAACGGCGAACAACCCAATTTGACTTGCCAAAAACCAATCTTTATTGATATGAGCGACCAGGGAAAAGTGCGAAATTTGATCGGTAGTTTGAAGCAGGCCCACATAGATTATTTCTCGCAGGCCCGCAACACCTGGACTGATACCAGAACTGCTTTGCAGATCGCTCAGCGTGTCTTTGACCCGGCCTCCGGGTGTCGGTCGGGTATTACCCCAACCAAAGTGATGACCGTTATTACCGATGGTGTACCAGAGACGGCCCAATTCCCTTCTAATGATGGTAAGAACGATAACTGGAAAAAGAATTATCTGCCCGGTGTCTGGCAAAGACTGAATGAGATTTCGACCAAAAAGAACCCTAACACGGTTAGTCTCTTTACTGTCTTAGTTACGCCGGATGCCGTTACCAAACAAAACCTGGGGCTGTCCGATAGCGAACCCAATCCCTGGATTACCGCTACAAGTGGTAGTTATGACCCGGTGCCAAATACTGGCTGTAGCCAGCGTTATCTGTATGCCAGCACCAATATTGAAATTCCAGAAGCCGCCAGCAATTTGGTGGCCTGTATGACCGGCAGTACCCCTGGGGTGTCTAAAGTAGTTGAGAAAAACTCGACCGAAAAAATCTCGTTTTTCCCGAATTATCAAGCCGTCACCCTTATCATTAACAAGCTAGACCGCGATTCAGTCGTCACGATCAAGCGCCCAGATGCTTCCGGGGAGCCGACCATTGTGGTAGACGCTAAAGATAATTATATCTTTCCAGCCGGAAGCGAACCACCAAAGCTTGACCCATATTACCAGCTTTTCCAATTCAACCAGTTTAAGGAAGACCCAGTCCGTGGCTATTATTGGAAAGGTAATTGGTCGGTCAGTGTTAATGATAAGGCCCAAATTACTTTCCGCCCGTTGATCCGGGAGGACGGCTACAAACTGGCTTTCGTCAAACCCCGGCCCGAACTCAAAAGCTGGCCCGCCAGTCGCCCGATGCCTCTACAGCTTCAGGTTGCCTATACCAACAAAGAAGGTAAGCTGGTCGATCCGTATGACGATAAGGCCGATTCGAGTTACAAGCTGACCAAGCCGGCTAAAAATGTCCAGGCCAAGCTGGTAAGAGCGAAGGCTCCCGAAACGAGCCTGGGCGTGGTGGTCTTGCAGTATAACCCGACTACCAAAACTTATTTTACGGCCCCCGACCAGTCGATTGCTATACCCAAAGAGGTCGATGAGAACGACCCCTATCAGGTGGTAGTTACTGGCGACCTGGACGAAACCGGCAAGACTTTAAGCTCGAATAAGCGTGATCTGAATATCGGGCCGTACTACTGGCTGGACGTGATTAGCCCTAAGCCCAACAGCACGCCAGAAGTCAAAGACCTCAAAGTCCAGGTGCAATTGCACAAAGGGGCCAATCAAATAGCAGCCTCTTCTAGCCTGGGAGATTTGGGTGCGTTGAATGGGTCGATCAAGGCCGACCTGATTAATGACAAGGGTGCGCCGATTTCGTCACCCCAACCCTGTAATCCGGGTGCGACGGCTTTTGACTGCGACCTGACCCTGACCCTTAATATTCCGAATGGCAATTATAATTTACGGGTAGGAGTCTACGAAAAGGACGGTAAACTGCGCGAACTAGACGATTCGGTTGTGCTGGTTCCGCTCACTATCAAAGGCGGTATAATTGTAGTCGTTCCACCGACGGTTGCCCCCACGACGGCGGCGAACCTCCCACCGACGCTGCAACCGGTAGTCCCGGCGACGGCTACAGCCGCCCCCACACCCCAGCCGACCCCTTCGCCAGTGTCAGTTGAGGCCGACCTGACCGGGCTATGGATTTTCTTGTTAGTGCTGGCTCTTTTGGTCGCAGTGATTGTAGCGGTTATAGTGCTGCTGCCCCGGCTAAATACGCTTCAGGGTGTCAGTATCTCGAACGATTTGAACGCCGGACTGGTGCGTACCCCCCTTAAAGGGCGCAGTCAGAGCTTAACTTTGAATCATCGGCCTTATTCTGGCGCAAATGATATTCAGCCCGGCCCAACCCTGACGATCAGCGCCAGCGAACGCCCACCGAAAAGCCTTAGCTTGCAACTGAGCGGTGGCCCAGCCGCCCCGGTCATTATCAGGGGCGTACCGGCCCCTTCTACTGGTGCAGCCACCACCAATGACCGGGAAACGCTGGTGCAGGTTGGGGCGACGACCTATCGCATTCTTAACCCGCACGTCAGGTCTTCCGGGCCGAGTGGCCCACCCCCGCCGAACTATCAGTCGGGCGGTTATAGCGGGCCAGATGGCAATACCGAACCAGTTGGTCTTTTTAACCAGCAACCGGCTAATAGATATAGCACCGGAGCCAATGCCGCCCCTAATGAGCAGACGGTTGACCTGTTCAATAATCCAGATGGCTGGACGACCGAGCCTTTGAACGGGCGGCCCCCAGCACCTGCGCCCGGCTATAACCCTGGCTATCCACCACCACCGCCTGCTGGCTATAATAATGGCCCAGGCCCAAACCGAGGCGGGAACGCTCCCAACGGCCCTGGTTTCCGGGATGCCAGGACCGAATCGACGACCAGCGATACGACCAACCCTGACATAGACCTGTTCAATAGCTCTAACCCTGACAACCGGCGTTAGGGAACAGACGAATGTAGGGGCGATCTTTATGGTCGCGGTGTTCCAAACCGGGCGATCCTTGTGATCGCCCCTACCAAATCGTAGCAACGCGAACTCAGTTGGCAAAGCTCCGTTTCGGATATACATAGCAAAAAACAGAATGGGAAAAGATACTTATGAGCAATAATTACAGCGATTTTGAAAACCTTGCACCTATCGCCCTTAAACAAGAGCCAGAAGCCAGGAATGAGGCGCAAAGCCTTAAAACTGAATTACGCCCGACCCTGGTGATCGGGTTGGGTGGCTCCGGTCATACCGTTCTGACCCACTTAAAAGCTCGCTACCTGGACTCTTTTGGCGAGGAAGTCATCAATCCGAGCGTGTTGCGGCTGATCTCTTTTGATACCGCCGACGAAGTAATGACCGCTCAGAGCGAGAAAAACGGACTGGTGCAACTCGAACGTGGCCGCGAGTTTGTCTGGATCGGTGGTGTGCAAGTCCACAGCATCATGAATAATATGGATCGTAAACCATTTATCAAAGAATGGTTCCCACGCGATTTTCAGCCACGTAATATTACCCAGGGCGCACAACAGGTGCGGCCTTTGGGCCGGTTGGCCCTGTTCGAGAGCTATACCAAAATCGCCTCCGAGCTATCCCAGGCGATCCGAGGACTATCGAGCGTCAAGGGCGAGGGGATCGAAAAGAACTACTATACCGTCCCCTCAAGCTCTGGGGTCAATATTTACATCGTCAGTTCGATCTGTGGCGGAACCGGCAGTGGGATCATTTTCGACGTGGCCTATATGTTGCGCTCGATCTGCAACAAACAAGGCATGCCTTTTTATCATATCAACGGCTATCTGGTAATGCCCCAGGCGTTTAGCCACGTGCCAAGCGAAGCAATCCAGGCCAACGCTTTTGCGGCCCTGCGCGAGTTGGATTATTTCTACGAATTTCAGAAATTCGAGGCCAATTACCCGACCGAATCGATCAAGCTGGAATATACCAAACCCTTTGATATTTGTTATCTGGTGGACGGCGTGAACGAGCGGGCCAAAACCTTGAGCGGCTTGAACGAACTGGCCCCCCTCATCAGCGAAGCGATCTTCTTGCAAGCCGCTTCCCAGGTCGGGCGGGCCAACGATAGCGCCTTCGATAACGTCAAAAGCCTGGGCGACGTAGACCGGGGCCGACCGACCGCTTATAGCAGCGTCGGGACGGCCAGCATCTATTTTCCGGCTCCTAGCATTATCGAAATTTGCGCCTCGCGTTACGGTCAGCAAATCATCCAGGAAGGCTTGCTCTCGAATAGCCCAGACGGAAAGGCGGTCGAAATCCAGGTCAAAAACTTTATAAGCGGTTGCAACCTGGAACCGCCCGCCCTGCTTTCGGAAGTTCAACGCTCTCCGCAAGGCGCAGCCATGATTATCCGGCTCGATGCTTCCAGCCTGCCAGAGGTCAACCCGAACGAAACGCTTGGTCAGATTGATACGCTTGTGACCGATTTCGAGCAGAACTACCTGAACGGGATGTACCGGGCGACCCTCGAACAAAACCGCACTCAGCTTCAAACCAACATCTCCAACCGACTGACCAGCGAACTCAAGCGCTATATGAACGACCCAAAGGATTACGGCCTACTCTTTACGATAGGCTTTTTGGACCGGCTCAAGAGCCAGCTAAACCGAATGGCCCAGTTCCTCGACCAGGAGCGTACCAGCTATAGCTCGACCTACGAACACGAACAGCCGGATGTCTCGGCGGCCCGTTCCAATATCACCAGTGCGATCAATAGCAATCCACTCGGTCGGGGCGGGCGGATCAAAAGAGCCAAGTCCGAATATCTGGAAGTCAAGCAGCGCAGTTGTGTATTGCTTTTCGAGATGATGAGCCGTCAACAAGCTTCGGTGCTGGTCTCCAACCTGCTAAGTGCGATAGGAGCGGCCCAGACCAGCCTTAGCAAGTTGCAAGATCATTTGCGGAGCGCGGCAGATACGCTCGACCGGCGGTTCCGTTCTCAACTGGCCGACAAAGGCAGCAACCTTTCGCCCCTAACGACCGATGTAACCAACCCGAACGATGTCAGCCGTCTTTATCGCACCTATGCCCCGACCAGTCCGCAAGGGGTGGCCCAGATGTTGGAGCGCACGGGCGGATTCTATACCTGGGTCAATCGACCCTATAACGAGGTCGAATCGCGTATTCTCGAATTTACCCGCTGGGTTTTCCGCGAGATTAACAACGTCAAAATCAGCGAGATCATGACCGAAAAGCGCAACGAACTCAGCCCGGAAGCCCGCCTCGACAAACTGTTGCAGGATGCTTTGCCTTTCTGGAACTACGAACGGGCCAGGCTCGATATGGATGGCGAACTGGACAATATTATGGTGCTGGGCGACGAAGATAGTACCCAGACGATTTTTCAGCTTCGCAAGGCCATGAATATTATTTCGACCCGCGACCCACATCGTATTACGGCCCTCAACACCAAACACGGCCTGCCACTGTTTGCCTTGCGCCAGTATCCCGACTATAAAGAACGCTACAACACCTACAAACGGCGCAATATCAGCCCGCTCCACCTTTTCCCAAATATGTCCTTTAACGACGACAAAGGCGAGAAAGAGGTCTGGCAGTGGTTCGCTCTCGGCGAAGCCTTCGATTTGATCCGTCAGACCGGCATGAACGATTACGAATATGTGCCGGAGGACAAGCTTATTAAGCCGCTCAAACTAGGGCAAGGGCTTTCGCGTTCGCTGGCGGGGCTGGTTCAAAACGAAGAAGCCCAAATCGAGATACAAGAGCGTGTCCGCACGATCTGGGGCAAGATCGGACACGATGCGGCCCGCCAGAAGATCGAGAAATATATGGAGCCACCCAAACGGTTGAGCAGTGGCAACAACACCCAGGTTGAAGAACTCCGCAACACCCTGCGCGTACTGGCCCGCGAATATCTAAATAGTATCGAAAACTAAGGATGAGGGATGAAGGATGAAGGATAAAAAAGATTTACAATTGAATGTTCAGAATTTACATTCTGCATTCTGCATTCTGACTTCTGCATTTTTCATCCCTCATTCTTCATCCCTTAAAGGACACCGATGAGCAATAATTACAACCACCAGCCTGGCAACGTCTTTCAGTCCGGGACAAATTATGGTTATAATCAGGGCTATCCGGCCCCTGGCTATCCACCGAACGGCCAGCCGAACGGCCAGCCAAGCAGCCAGCCGAACGGCCAACCGCCGACCTATCCGAACGGTCAGCCGACCGGCCCCTATGCTGCGCCACCCAACCCGGCCCTAAATCAGCAGACCCAGAACCGACAAGCGGCTAACCAGTTGCGTGAGCAGATTGGCGCACGGCGGGCCATGATCTTTGGTCTTGGACAACAAGCCCGCGAGATATTGATGCTACTCGAAAAGCAGATGCGCCAGCGTTGGAACGATAAAATCTTGCCGACTATTGCCCTTGTAATTATCGAAGACAAAAATACCCTCGAACCGGCGATCAAACAGGGTTTGCTCAACGAGAATTTTATTACTGTCCCGCTCGATGTACCGACCAAAGAGGACTTACCCAGCTTTGAAAAGCATATTTCGGAATGGCTACCGGTCGAGGTTAAATTCCTCAAGGATGTGCAGAGACGGGCCGCTCAAAATCTCGAAGCCGCCATTGATACCAGCGAACTTGATCTCGATGCAGATGATACTTATATCCCTAAACCTTTGCCGGATACTGTCAGCGACCCTTATCTAAAAAGCCGGGCCTACCAGGAAGACCTGAATGATCTGGACGAAACCGAACTAGCCCAGTATAACCGCGACCGAAAAGCGGCCCGGTGGCGGGGTCGGTTGGCCTTGTTGGGTGGTAGCGTGACCAACCCGACCTATGCCCTGCTGCGTAACGCCATGAACAAAGCCTTTACTCGCGTGGCGGACAACAAGAATATCGAGCGGCTAAACAGTCTTCAGCTTAAAGACCAGGTGCCAAGCCAGTTTGATGCCTATGTGGTCGCCTCGCTCAACGACCCGGTCGTAAGTGGCATGATTATAGATTTCGCCTACTTGCTCAACTTTTACTTTCAGCCCGGCTCGACCCAGGAAGAAGGCGGACGCAGCAGATCGTACACCAAAGACGATTACGAACGCACCCGCGAACTTGGGGGCGGCTTTTTGAACGACAAACAATTTTTCAACCCACGAGCCGTATTAATCCTGCCCGATTTTTTGAGCCTTGAAAAGGTGCGCGACCACCAGGATGCCAAGACCGACGACCTCGATAGTTATCGCAGTGGCGAGAGCGAAGATATTTTGGATGTCCAGGAGCGGGCCGAAGCCAGCGCTTACGCCTTCTTCCGCGAACTCGATTACTACATGGATAACAGTTACAACCGAGTCAAATACGAGTTGACTTATACTACCTCATCCAATACGACCGTCATTGTCCGCAATTTACCGCCCTTCCAGGCGTGCTATCTGGTCGAACGGGCCAACGAATCCTCGACCCTTTCCCGCGAAGATGTCAACTATGTGGTCGGAGCCTGGTTGCATCAGATGTCGTTTGGCCCGTTGCACAGCCTGTTCGTAGCAGGCGAAGAGCGTAGTTCGCAGCGGCTCTACCGACGGGTTTCGGCTTACAGCAGTTTGGGGCTTGCCAGCTTTAGTTTGCCGGTCACGCCGCTTGGCAAATACGCCGGGTTGAGCGTGACCGCCTATATGTTGCAGGGGATTTGCGACCCGCCGCCCCGGGTGCCGGATGGACAGGTTGACCGTGATACTACTTCGGACGGCTTTTTCGCCAACCGGCTCGAACTGCGGACTCTCATGCCCGCTATCAGCCCCGGTCTGAGCCTGCCACCTCCCAGCAATCAATCTCTGGCTATCGACCCAGTCGAATTTAGCGCCCTCTCTTCGCTCTACCCGGAAATATTAGACGAGAACTTAAACGAAGTTTTCAAAGAGCGCACGGGCTGGGTTTTGCAGGAAGCCGCCAAAGTCGCCCAAAACAAATATAGCGCCGTGCGCCAGCAGATTCTAAGCCGCTTACAACAAGAATTTAACCAACGCTTGAATGGAGCGCCTTCCAACTCGAATTGGAACGTCTTATTACGGGCCGACCGCTTTTTGGCCGACCTGGAAGGCCGCGTTCGTAACGAGCAACATTTAGCCCAAAGTCAGCTTGAGCCAAAAGAACACTCGATCCAGACCAATGTTGTAACCGCCGCCTATCGTCGCGCTCAACTGCATCAATCCGCCAAAGTGATCCAGGAGGCCCCGTTTGGCTGGCCCTTGATCCTGAGCGGATTACTGTTAGGGGTGCTGGGCTATTTCGTAGGGTTCAATCTATTAATCGAGGCGGGCTTGCGTAGCCAGAATATTTTGCTGACCGTCATGGGGATTGTGGTATTGCTTTTTACCTTCGGGTGGCTCGGTTTTGGAGTCTGGGAGGTTTTCTGGCGGATGGGCCGGGCCAGACGCTATCTGGTGGGCGAGTACTCCCAGGCATTCAACAGTACTGTCGAGAAGCTGGTACTCAACCATATCCTGAAAGTCTACGAAGAAGTGCTTGCCAAAATCGCCGAGCAACGCAACCAGCTAAAGTTCTTCCACGAAAAGCTCCTGCAAGAGCATAAATTTGCCCTGAACAACCTGGAAGACGACAGTTTACGGGCCGAATTGGAAACTCTGCAATACAGCCCTTTGCAAATGGATCGCTCGATTATCCAGGCTTATATGATCCCCGACCTGACCAAAGAGTTGATGCGGGTTGCGCCCAACGCCGATAATAATGCCTTGCGGACAGCCTATAGCGAGATGCTGGATCAGTTTTACCGTATCAACGGCACACTCTCAGACTGGTTCAACGAGCATGATTTGGATAATCCCCGCAGCGGCCCGGCAGGATTTGGAGAGGCGCTGCGTAATTATTGTGGCTCCAAGCTGGCCGAGGTTGCCAACCAGTTGCACATCGAAAACATGTTGACCCGCAATCATCCTGAACAGCGTATCCGCGATCTGGAAAAGCTGACCAGTCTGTCCCAACCGCTCTGGCGGATCAATACCGGCAATCTGGTTCCGGCCCCGACCGACCCGGTACGCTATTTGGGGGTCGAAAGCCCCTCCGACTCGCCGTCGGCCCAGCTTTTAGCCCAACGCGGCGCACAATTTACAACCTTCCCTAGCGGCGACCGCCATCGGCTGATGCTGGTTCAAAAGCAGGTCGGCTTGCCACTGTTCGCCCTGACCCAGCTTCAACAACTGCGCCGCTCCTACAACAGCTTTAAGGGGACGGCCCGCCTGCGCTATCTACATACCAGCCGCGCTCATATGGCCCTGCCCGACTTGATGCCTTTGGACGATACCGACGGCGACTACGAACGCGAGTGGCTGGAAAGAGACCCCCAGTTGCTGACCGCCCTGGCGCGGGTCTTTGGCCTGATCGACCGCCGACCCCACGACCCGGACGGCGCAATGCTCTATTGCTATGAATATCTCGAACGAACCGAGTTGCTACGGGCGACCGACCGGCGCAAAGTGCCGACCAGCATCCGCTGGTTAAAACCGACCCTGGCTGAAAGTTGCGCCCGCTTGATCGATTACCCGGAATGGAAGCAGGATATTTTGGTCAACCTGCGTGGCCTGCCACCCTTCCAGAAGAACCAGTTAAAAGTGCAGGCCAATGAAATCGAGAACTATCTGGCAAACAAAGACGGGCGACGCTGGGAGCAGGACGATTGGGTACGGATCAAGTTGAACCTCTATCTGGAAGAGGTCTACGAACAACTCAACCAGCTTGATGGCGGTCGGATCACCGGCGTAATCCAAACCATCAAGCGGCAGCCGACGACTCGGCCCACACCCACTCCCAACCAACCCAAATCTACCACCGACAGTAACTAATCCTCAGTTCAACCATTTAAACCAAAAACAGGCTCTAACGTTACCCGGTTAATGGGTAACGCTATGGCCTGTTTTGTAAGTGTGATGAAGTTCACACCGATTTAACCGACTTAGTACTTGAATCAAAGTTGTATATGTTGTAAAATTTATATGTAAAATCGCGAAAATTTCTTCAAAAAATCTACAGTAAGCCGAGCAAATTTACTTATATTTAAGGACTGTAAAAGCTAGATCTGGCAGACCAAAGCTTCCGCTAAATTTATTCGTTAGTGTTAATAAACCTTCAGTGCAATAACCGGGCAGACGAACTATGAGCAACGCCACCAGAAATACAATCAGGCCACGCCTAGTTTTTAAGAACGAGCAAGGCGCACAACAGGAAGTCTCGATTAAAAAGCCCCAGGTCGTGATCGGGCGGGCTGAGGATGCCGACGTGCGGCTCGACCATTTGCGGGTCAGCCGTCAGCACGCTTTTATCGTGCAACAGGGGCGGGATTATTTTCTGGTGGACAACGCCAGCGCCAACGGAACCAAGCTACGGGGCGAGGAATTGCTCAAAGGCGATCAGGCCGGGCCACTGCTCCACAACGATAAAATTACGATCTGCCGGGATGACCGTTACGAACTGACTTTTTTACTGTGGGATACCAAAGTTGAGCCGGAGACCGAGACCGACCCTTTCCCCTACCAGAATATTACGGTGCGGCTCGAAGAAGCCAGCTATCTCTATCATTATATTTTTTACAAGTACCCGCTGGTCTGGCTGTATGGAAGCGCCGGAACCGGCAAATCGCATCTACTTCAAGCCCTAACCAACCCGACCCTCCAGGAGCATTTGCATAGTAGCGAACACCTCGAAGTCACCCGCTTTTGGAAGAACCAACCGGCCTTGCTCTATTTTGATGCCGAAGCAGAATTGGAAGACATCCGGCCCGGCCCACTGGTGGGCGGCTTGCTCCAACAACTACGCCGCAATTTGGAAATGGACGATCCCAGCTTGCCGGATGGTTCGCTTCGTCAGGAACTAAATCAACTAGCGAGTAGCGCTCTAACGGCAACCGACGGTGAGGCGCTTGACTTGCTCGACCGGGGCTATAAGGTCTGGCTAAAAAGGCAGGCCCGGCCTCTGACTTTCTTGCTCGATGGGAGTGACGCGCTATTGGCCGAGTTGTCGTTGGAATGGTGGCAAAATTTGTCGAATTTGATTAAACGCCGCAACGATATACCAAACGGAACGAGTTTGCGGGTGGTTCTAGCCAGTCGAGTCAACCTGGATTACTGGCGCGAACGCAAGCTCAAAAAGAGTTCGCCCACCGAGCGCAGGCGAGTCGAACGCGAGATTGAACTCTGGCGAGGCGAGGTCCAGGTACAGGCCCTCGAAAAGCTTTCGGAGGAAGCGGCCCAACTGGTCGCCAATTATAGCCTGATCGCCGTCGGTGGCGCGGCCAATACCTTGCCGAAGCGGTTGGAAACGGCTTTTGGCGCTCAACCGCAAGGCTGTTATCGCAACGGTCAGCCGATAGACCACCAGGTTTTTCAGCTAGTTGCCAAAAGAGTACGGCAACTGGGCGGCCAGCACCCCGGCCTGATCCGATCTATCGCGGCTACGCTAATCCAGCAACTTGTGCCGCCCGAACCGGATTTGCTGCTCCTGTCCGACCGCCAGTCCGAACCGATCTTGATAGACAAATTGCTCGAAGACGACCGGGTACTATCGGAATGTGAAGAAATCTATGCCAGCCTGAGTGCCGAACAAAATCAGGCCCTGGGCTGGCTCAGTCAGGTACAACCTGCACGCACTAAATCCAAACTACCCGGCGATAATACCGAAGCGGCCCTGACCCAAAAATATCACGTTAATAACTTCGATTGGAGCGGTTACGAGCAACGTGGTCTGGTCTTTCGGTCTACTCGCCCCTATCCGCAAATTTTCAGCCCGGTCTTTGGAGCCTATCTTGCCCACCGGAGCGAACCGACCTCAGATCAAAAACAACCGACCGGCGGCAAACCGTCCCCCATCGGTCGCCCTTCAACCGATACTCTGGAATTGGTGCAGCAACGCTTCCAGCCGGAACAATGCTGGCTGATCGCCGACCTCAACCGCCACACGATCTCGATTTGCGGTCTGCCGCCGATCCAGATTACCTCGCCTAATAGTTGGCGGTTGTTCGAGTATCTCTATCAAAAACCCTATCAGGTCGTGCCAGAAACGACCCTGATGGAGTATCTCTACGGGCAACCGGGCCGCCCCTATACTAGCTTCGATGTGGACAAAGACCGCTTTGAAGCCGTCGTCAAACGCCTCCGCCAGCAAATCGAACCCTGGCGCGATAGCAAAAAAATCTTTCTGGTCAACCTCAACAAAGCTTACGAACTCCGCCCTGGAACAAAGAAGGACTGAAGGATGAAAAAGGCAGAAGGCAGAAGGCAGAAGGCAGAATGTAAAATACAGAGAAAGCTTGAAGGTAGCCAATCTGTACCTTAAATCGTAAATCGTAAATCGTAAGTAACTACTCAGGCTAGGTCACCCTGAGCCGCCGCCCCCAAAGGGGGTGAGGCCACGAAGGGTCTAAGATTCTTCGGCGGAGAACTATCTCCGGCAAAATCGAGGTAATCTCCCGCCTCACAATGACATGGCTGAGTAGTTACAATCGTAAATCGTAAATCGTAAATCGTAAATCCTCCCCACCTCCGACCCACTCAGTCCTCAGTCCTCAGTCCTCTATCCTCTACAGCGTTTGCAATTTGTCAGTCGGTTTATTCCTCCGGGTCCCGGACGATGAAGATGTTAAAACGTCTGTCTATTGACGGGTTAATTTAGAAAGAACTATGCTATCTTATAGTCAGTGGAAAGACCTGGATCGCTCTATGCTAATCGATTGTAACAAGCTTTTACGTTTAACAAATTAATTACACTATACACCAGGAGGGAGCTACTTATGGATAGTTTAACCGACCAGGAGGTATTGAATTTAGTGCTGGACGGCAGACTAGAGGTCGAGGCTCGACTGACCGAACATGGTCGCAAACGGGCCTGCCAGCGCCGGTTAAGTCAACTTCAAATCGCCTATGTTTTACGCTACGGACGGGTATTATGGCGCACGGGGGTACGTTTTCATTTTCTGGCAGCCAAAGACCTGCCCTGGCAACACCGCCATCTTCCAGCCATTACCCGTCTGATCGGGCTGACCGTTGTCGTCGGTCGGGGCGACCTAATTATTACAAGCTACAAAAATAGCGCGGCTCTGGGCAAGATCAAGAAAAAAAGCAAATTTTCTTATAAATAGGCAAGCCAGTCGGGTGGGGCAGTCAGCGGTTTGACGATTAGAAGTTGATACCATAAAGCTAACTGCACCACCTGGCCTTTACTACCCTTTATTAAAAATTAGCAACTGTGACGAACATCACGGGCTAGATACTGGTTATATAATCAGAAATATGCTACCTTTACATTATAGTAAAGTACGCAAATAAACGTAGATGGTTTGTTAGTATCTTTTTTAAGACGAGCGAAATTGTAAATAACAACCAGATAACCACGAGATAACAATAGGATAAGTTGGATATGAGCGAACAACTTCGGTCAGGTCACCTTATTATAGGACGTTATCGGATTGAAAGCTTTATAGCTAAAGGGGGCTTTTGTTCGGTTTACAAAGCCTACGACACGGTACTCCAACGTTTAGTAGCAATCAAAGCTCTCCTCAACCCGTCCGGCCTTTCACCCCAAGTAGGGGATTACGCGGATCAACTCCAAAAATTCCGGCGCGAAGCGACCTTGAGTTCTCGCTTTACCGGCAACCCAGGCATTATAAGCGTTCACGATTTGCAAAGCGATCCGGCGGGCAATCATTATTTGGTGCTGGAATTTTTGCCCGGCTCCCTGGCGGCTATGCTACGCGAAAGACAGTCCCTACCCTACAAACGAGCCGCCGAGATCGGGCTTGATATTTGCCGCGCCTTGCAAATGATCCACAATGACCCCCATTATTTGATCCATCGCGATTTGAAGCCCAGCAATATCTTGCTACGCCAGAATGGGCAGGGGGTAGTAGCCGATTTTGGGGTGGCCTGTAGCAGTCAGGAGCAGTTTTTGGCCGGGCAAATCCATCCCGGTACTGCTGTTTATATGTCCCCAGAGCAGCAGAGCGGCGCAATTTACCTGAACCCGGCCTCCGATTTATATACGCTAGGCCTAATTCTGTACGAGATGGTGACGGGTTACCGCTACGCCAGGTCTGGGGCTATGCCGCCCAGCCAGCTAAATGGGCAGATACCGCCCTGGTTGGATCGCCTGATAGCAAACCTCCTGGAACGTGACCCGGCCCAACGCTACCAACAGGCCGAATTGGTTAAGCGTGACCTGGAAAACGGGCTGAATGGTCGGCTTGCTCCCCATTTTTCCGGGGTAAATTTAGTCAATCAGGATGATGATATTGCCGATACCGAGGCGATGGATGGTACTGAGGAAAGCGCTGCTTCCTCTGAGCTAAGCCACACCATGACCGATTTTGACTACAAGGCGATTGCAGAGGCCCAGGAAAAATACAGACAATCTCAACAAGCGTCGATCATTTCTGCTGCACCCCCAATCGCTATGCCTACCAACGCTGGTTCTAACATTCCAATCAACAACGAAACTACCCTGCCGATCCATCCCGAATTGAGACCGCCCCAGGCACCCAATCCACCCGCCAGTTTTGTACCGAACTATCCCCAACCTCAGAATTTTGGGTCGCCTGTCCTACCTTCGAGCAGTGGTCAGCCCAACGTCATTCATTCCAATGGCTATCATCCCAACGGAGGCCACCCTAACAGCAACCATTCCAATGGCTATCATCCCAACAGCCTACATCCCAATGCTGGTCAGCCCAACGGCAATCATAGTAATGGCTACCATCCCAACGGCAAAGCTGGTGGGTCAGCCAATTTTCCCCCATCCGGCCCGCCAGTAGCCCCGGCACTCTTCCAAAACGTTAGACCGACTTCCTATAATAATGGGCCAGTTTACAACCCTGGCCCACCTCAATGGAGTAAAAAAAGGAAAGGCTTTTCGGTCAAAACTCTACTCTGGGTATTACTTCCGATATGGCTAATTCTGTTTATGTTAGTGCTACTATGGCTATTCTTAAATTTGGGGCCAAACCAATCTAAAGTTGGACAGGCAAACAAGCCTGCGCCGGTTTCGCCGACTGTCTCGGCGGCATTACCGACCCCTACCAGTTTGAGCGAGGCCAGCCCGACCCCCGCCCCGACCCCCAGCGTTGGGATCGAAGTAACTCCCGTAGCTACTTCGGCGGTGTTGCCGAGTGCTACCCCTGCGCCAACCGCGACTCCGGCCCCAACTCAACCTCCAATCGCTACGTCCAGCCCGGCAGAAGCGGCTTTTGCGCTCGGTAAAGCGGCCTTTGACAGTGGTAATTGGGTCGAAGCAGCTAACCAATTCGAGAAGGTTCCGCCCGAAGCGACGGCTTATGCGGCGGTCAAACCGTTGCTGGTAACGGCTTATGTCAAGCAAGCGGATGCCCTGATCGCCCAGGATTTTGAGTTAGCTTCGGCGGAAATGGCCGTCAATATCTACCGCAAAGCGGCGGCACTTGACCCGAATTACGACAAGCTTAAGGATTCGCTTCAAAAAGCCGAATTCTACGCCCAGGGTCGCGCTCAATATGATAAAGAACAATTTAACTTTGCGATTACACCGCTCGGCCAGCTTTACGACCTGATTAAAGCCCCCGGCGCAGAGGGCAAGTACCGTAATACCGCCGAACTTTACTATAACGCGCTGGTTATTCTAGGCGAGAAAGCCCTGGAGCAAAACTTATTGCAAGAGGCCAAAGGCCGGTTCGAGGCTGCGCTCAAAATAGAGGTAGGCGACAAGTCGAAGGCGCAGGCCGACCTGAACGAAACTAATCGTCGGTTGCAACCTCCCACGCCTACGCCCGCGCCCCCCGTCTCTAACCCCGGTGTGTGCGAAAGGGGCGGCAGTGGCAGCAATTTCTTTGTCTATAATAGTTCTCAGCCGAACGTGCCGGATGTTCCCGATCTAGGACGAAGTGGGGTACGCGGGATTGTGCTAAACCGTAACCGACAGCCAATGGCGGGCGTGACGGTACTTATCAGCAGTGGTGGTTACTCTTTCACGGCTGTGACCGACGGAGGTGGCAATTACTTGCGCGAAGGACTGGGTAAGGCGACCTGGACCGTCACGATAGTTGGCGCTCCGGTCAGCAAGATTTGTTACGCCGTCAGCGCCACTGCCAAAGTGAGCGGACAGAGCGGCTTCTACGTCCAGAACGATTTCGTCGAGTCAATTCCGTGATTATCTGAGCGAGCCTGACAATCTGGTCAAAGTTTGGGAGGTAGCGAGCGGGCGCGAACTCTACAGCACGACCTTCTCGCAGACAATGGGTTTGACCTCCATGACGCTCTCACCGGACGGCAAGCAATTGGTGACAAGCCAACTAAACGGCTCGGTCAAAATCTGGCAGGTCGATCCGGCAGCTATAAGATAAGCTTTTTACGGTTACACTTAGGGGCCGAATCAAGTACGATCCGGCCCCTTAAAACAGCTTTGGTTTGTAAATACCCCCTTTGTGATTTATACTTATAAACAGGGCCAGGTCGGAACCAACACTAGGTTTGCCAATCAAACTTTGACAAAGCAAAATCAGTTTAGAGTGGCACGAGGCAATTTCGAGTAAGGCCGGATGTTAAACGTTAAGTTGAATGTGTAATATATAAAGGGAGGCTGAATTATGGCGTTAAGAGCCAAACCAACTACCCCTGAGCAAACCTATTCGCCAGCGGAGTTTGAAGCCTTACCAGAATTTAATGATAGATATGAATTGGTCGGTGGAAAGCTGGTAAAGAAACCTATGCCAGGTGCTGAACATGGTTCGATTGCCCGACGTATCAATAAACAGATCACTTTGTTTGATCCTGACGACAAAATAGGAGTGCTGTGGTTTGACACTACCTTTAATGTAGGCACAGGTTGGATGCCCATTCCTGATTTGGGTTATGTAGTGACAAGCCGACTACCTGCTATAACCGAGAAAGCCTTGAACTGCGTACCTGATTTGGTGATCGAAATCTACTCTCCCACTGACTTGAGAAGCAAGCCGGAACGAGAAGCAACCAGACAGAAAATTAGGAATTGGCAAAACGTTGGGGTAAGGCTCATTTGGGCAATCAACCCTGAAAAGAAGCAAATCGAGGTCTACCATCCAGATCAAGCCAAACCGATTTTAGAATTAGGAATAAACGGTGAGCTTGATGGCGAAGATGTGATCCCTGGCTTCAAGCTCAAATTAAATACACTGTTTTGATAGGAATAGAAGGGGCCGTCGTTAGTTGTCGGCACAACCGGGCTTGCCATCGGAAAAATCCACCGGAGATTATTAACACTAAGCTTTGAACTGACGCACCGCTTTGACGACGGCAGCGGCCTGGGCTTCGGTCAGGTGCGGGCCGATTGGCAGGCTTAGTATTTCGCGGTGGATTGCTTCGGCGATAGGGAAAGCACCTTCGGTATAGCCTAGCTCTTGATAAGCCACCTGAAGATGGGGCGGGACGGGATAGTGGATCACAGTGCCGACCCCTGCCGCCTGCAAATGCTGATGCAAAGCCTCGCGCTCCTGGCTTCGTATCGCGAAGACGTGCCAGATGTGGTCGCTGCCCGCCGAGGTGAGTGGTAAAAGTAGGCCGCTTTCGGACAGGTTTTGCAGGTAAAAAGCGGCGATCTCCTGCCTTCGGCGGTTCCACTCATCCAGATATTTTAGCTTGACCCGCAAGATAGCGGCTTGCATTTCGTCCAGACGGCTGTTAAAGCCCTGGACTTCGTTATAGTATTTGACCTGCGAACCATAATTACGGAGCATGCGAAGTTGGGCTGCCAATTCATCGTCGTCGGTGGTGATGGCCCCGGCATCGCCAAACGCACCCAGGTTCTTGCCGGGATAAAAGCTCCAGCCTGTCGCATCAGCCAGATTGCCGACCTTACGCCCGTTATAGGAAGCGCCCTGAGCCTGGGCCGCATCGTCCAACACCTTTAGCCCATGGCGGTGGGCGACCGCCATGATCGGCTCCATATCGGCACTTTGCCCGTAGAGATGTACCGGCAAAATTGCTTTGGTGCGGTCGGTAATAGCCGCTTCCAGGCGGGTCGGGTCGATATTATAAGTGCGTTCGACTGGCTCGACCGGGACGGGCTTTGCCCCGCAGTAGCTTACCGCCAGCCAGGTAGCAATGTAGGTATTGCTGGGTACGATCACCTCGTCGCCCGGCCCGATCCCCATTGCCCTTAGCGAAAGATGTAAGGCTTCTAGCCCGTTGCCGACCCCGATGCAATGTTTGGCCCCACTATAAGCGGCAAACTCGCGCTCGAAAGCTTCGACTTCGGCCCCCAGGATGTACCAGCCACTCGCCAGCACCCGCCCGACCGCCTCGTCTATCTCAGCCTTTAGCTCTTGATAGGTCGCGCCTACTTCCAAAAACGGAACATTCATAAAATAATCCTTCTTCTAGTTCCTAAAAAGATTACGAGCAATCAATTCGGCTTTGGCCTGTTCGAGTCGGTCAGGAGATTGGGCGATCATATCGCGCTGGGTAAGCGCCCACTCGACAAACTGGCGAATACCGGCGACAAAGCTGAATTGGGGAGTATAGCCAAGCTGTTGTTCGAGCCGGGTTACATCGGCGTAACAGTGACGGACATCTCCTAGCCGATACTGACCGCTGACCTCGATTTGAGCGGGCAATTCCAGCGTTTCGTAAAGGGTCTGGGCCACCTCGCGGATGGTGGTACGTGCGCCCATCCCGACATTCAAAAACAACGGCTGGGGCGCACCGATCTCAGGCCGGATAATCGCCTCTACCGTCGCGTTTACCACATCGTCGATAAAGACAAAATCACGGCTGATCTCGCCATCCTCAAAGAGCGTGACGGTCTTGCCCTGGATGATCGACGAAAAGAAGGCGCAAATCACGCCAGTATAGGGGTTCGTAAGAGCCTGACCGGGGCCGTAGACGTTTTGGTAGCGCAGGATAACCGCCTCCAATTCGCGGGCCTGTGTGGTGATCGAGACCAGTTGCTCCTGGCTTTGTTTGGTGCTGGCATAGATCGATTGGGGTTGAAGCAGGGCCTCTTCGGTGGTCGGAACCGAAGCGATGGCAACTTGTCCACAGCGCGGACAATTCATCTCCCACTCATGGGCGGCAAGTTGGCTGATCGAGCGGCTAGGCGGATAGACGATACCGCAGTTTGGGCAATTATACGGCCCTTCGCCATAGACCGCCCGCGACGAGGATAGCACAATACGTCGCACCGAGTTCGGCTCGTTCACGATAATATCGAGCAGCCCGGCAGTCCCGGTTGTATTTACGTCTGAATAGTGCCGGATGCGGTACATCGACTGGCCTGTCCCGGTCTCTGCCGCCAGATGCGCCACCACTTCAATACCTTCTAAAGCATGCTGTACAGCATCCCGGTCGCGCAAATCGGCCTTGATACACTCGATGCTCTCGGTCAGTTCCGCCGGAAATGCCGCCTCTTCATGCACCTGGGGCGACAGGTTATCCAGTACTCGCACTTGATGACCCAATTCTGCCAAGACGCGAGCCACTCGGCTCCCGATAAAACCCGCCCCGCCTGTTACTAAAATTTTCAACGCTTCTCCTTTTATGATTATCAGGTAGCAGGTGTCAGGTATCAGCATCAGCTTGATTTGTTTTGCATTCTTCATCCTAAAACCTGACACCTCACACCTGACACCTGCTACCTATCCCTAATATGAGCGCAGTATAGGTCGGGCTGGGAGTGCTTGTCAAACCTACTTATTCCAGGCCAGTTGGCTATAAAACGAAAAAGCCCGGCAAACTTGCCGGACTTCTCCCAACTCCATATATCCCGTTATCCCAATTACCCCAATTGTCCGATTGCCCCGTGACCCGTGTACCCCGTATCCCATTTAACCACTAAAGGCGCGTCCCAGGTGTCCCATTGACCCCGATTGTCCCGATTGTCCCGTAACCCGTTGGCCCAGTGTCCCACTAAAGGCGTGTCCCGTTGACCCTCGTCCCGTGTGTCCCTTATACAGCGAACTGACTTATTTTGTTTGAAGCTTCATTCGCTCTTATGCCATCATAGTACCACCCTTCCGGCCTGCGATCTCTGACCAAGCCCACACTTTTTTTGTGTCAAACATCACCCGAATTTATCGCCAAATCTATAAAAAACAGCGTGCGGGGTGAGGAGGGAAGTCAGAATGCAGAATGCAAAATGCAGAATGAAAAGCCTATCTGAAAAATCCATTGACGGAGCAATGTCTCACAAGTGGCGGGGGATTTTGTTGGATATGGCTCCGCCCATAGATTTACTGGCAAGGGCGACCCTTGTGGTCGCCCTCGGAGACCCGGCTCGGTGTTCACGGGCGACCACAAGGGTCGCCCCTACCCGATATTTTGGCATCCTGCATTTTGCATTTCTATTCTGCATTCTGCATTCTGCACTCTGCCTTGTTATCCCGCTCTATTCGCGCTCTGGCGGGTAATCATCCAGCCCGGATATTCGGTGGGGAGGGCGCTGGCGGCGTTTAGTTGATCGAGTTCTGGTTGGGAGAGCTTGAGGTCGGGCGATTTCAGGTTGTCATCAAGTTGGGCAACCGACTTTGCGCCGATGATGACGGTCGTGACGACTGGCTGATGGAGTAGCCAACCTAGCGCGACCTGAGCAACTGATACGTCGTGTTGTGTAGCGATGTCACGCATTACGTCAATAACGGTGTAGGCCCGTTCGCGGTCGATGGGCGGGAAGTCGAAGACGACTCGACGCGCCCCTTCTGGCCCGGCCTGTTCGCGTCCAAACTTGCCCGACAAGAAGCCGCCCGCCAAAGGACTCCAGACCATCAGGCCGAGCTTTTGGTCTTGCAAGAGTGGCACAAGGTCGCGCTCAAGGTCGCGTCCGGCCAGGGTGTAATAGGCTTGGAGCGACTCGAACCGCGCCCAATCGTGCTTGTCCGAGATACCGAGGGCTTTCATCAATTGCCAGGCTGCCAAGTTGGAGCAGCCGATATAACGTACCTTGCCAGTACGTACCAGATCGTCCAGCGTCCGCAAGGTTTCTTCTAATGGAGTGAGTGGGTCGAAGCCGTGTATCTGGTAGAGGTCGATATAGTCGGTGCCGAGGCGGGTTAGGCTGGCTTCGACCGAGTGCATGATGTGGCCCCGCGAGAGACCCCGGTCGTTCGGGCCTTTTCCGGCGACTCCCAGGACTTTGGTGGCAACGATGACCTCTTTGCGGCGCGTACCAAGCGCTTTGCCCAGGATTTCCTCCGAGGCCCCTTCGGAATAGACGTTGGCGGTATCGAAGAAGTTAATCCCGGCTTCCAGCGCCCGGTCTATAATGCCGTTGGCTTCCTCCTGTTCGAGCTTGCCAATCGCGCCCCACATGCTTTCGCGGCCCCCAAACGTCATTGTACCCATACATAGTTCGGATACCAGCAGCCCGGTTTGCCCCAGCAAATTGTATTTCATGCGTCTCACCTTTCTCTAGCGCTATACTCAGCAAGAGCAATAGCTCTCCCTATAAAGGGATATGTATAGCACGTTGTATAATTATTAATCTGTTCTTGGTAGGGGCGACCCTACGTGGTCGCCCGTGAAGACCCGGCACTGTGTTCACGGGCGATCACATATGGTCGCCCCTACTACCGATGTCTTTGCAAATTGCCTTAATAATCGTAAATCTCAAATCGTAAAGTGCTTGACGTTAACGTTAACGTTGTATTGGGGCCAAAAAGAGATCAGCCCTGACGGTTCTGCTCGATAAAGCGGCGGGTGTTGGCGATGCTGATTTGCAGGTCGGAGCGGAATTGTTGCAGGGCCGCCAGCTTTTCGTCTGTCTCGCGCAGATGCTCTTCCAGGATTGTGAGCAGCCGTTGCTTACCCTCGATCATGCTTTGCGGGTCGGCGAAATAGAGGTCGATCAGCTGACCGATCTCTTCCAGGCTCAAACCGAGCGATTTCAGGCTGTCGATCTTGCGTAACCGGGCGAGTTCCACCTCGCTATAATAGCGAAAGCCCTTGCCCTCCCGGTCGCTAGGGCCGAGCAGCCCCAAATTCTCGTAATATCGGATTGTGCGGGTAGTGACCCCGGCCTGTTCAGCCAGTTCCCCGATACGCATCTTTTCTTGCATGGCTCGTCCCAACTTGACGTTAACGTCAAAGTCATTATGCCACGACCCGGCCCACCTGTCAAGACTGGAATTGCTTATGGGCATTGGTCAATTTTTGGGTTGGGCTGACCCGCCCGGAAATAAAATACCCGGCCCTTATCCCGCCCCGCCCGCCCCGCCTTGCTGCGCCTTCAATTCGGCTTGCCATTTGGTCAGTAGCGCCCGGTCGCTTTCCAGATCGGGGTGCTGCACCTGTTCATCCAACTCGACGCAACGCGCCACCCAGCTAATCGCCTCTTCAAGTTGACCTCGCCCGTAATAAATCCAACCTATGTTATAACTGGTAACGGCTTCCCCACCCCGGTCGCCCACCGCCCTCCGTAGCGGCAAAGCCTGCTCATAATACTCTAACGCCTTGCTCTTCTCCCCTAAAGCATCGTAGACCCCACCGATATTGTTGAGCGTCCTCGCTTCCCCACCCCGGTCGCCCACCGCCCTCTGGATCGGCAAGGCCTGCTCGTAATACTCCAACGCCTTGCTCTTCTCCCCTAAAGCCGAGTAGACCCCACCGATATTGTTGAGCGTCGTCGCTTCCCCGCCCCGGTCGCCCACCGCCCTCTGGATCGGCAAGGCCTGCTCATAATACTCCAACGCCTTGCTCTGCTCCCCTAAAGCCGAGTAGACCCCACCGATATTGTTGAGCGTCCTCGCTTCCCCGCCCCGGTCGCCCACCGCCCTCCGTAGCGGCAAAGCCTGCTCGTAATACTCCAACGCCTTGCTCTTCTCCCCTAAAGCATCGTAGACCGAACCGATATTGTTGAGCGTCGTCGCTTCCCCACCCCGGTCGCCCACCGCCCTCTTTAGCTGCAAAGCCTGTTCGTAATGCTCTAACGCCTTGTGCTCCTCCCCTAAAGCCGAGTAGGCCAGACCAAGCTCATTCAGGAAAAGCGATTCCCTTTTCTGATCTTGCAATCGGCGGCTCACATCCAGGCCCATTTGGAGCCAATCTAGCTGCCGCACCTCACGTCGCCGGAAAAGATAGTTTTTGGTATTTCGGGCAAAGTCCAGGGCGCGGCGTAGCAGATCTTCATCGGCTTCCGACGTGGCAGACTGCTCAACCAGTCCGGCCCCGACCGCGTGGATATGGGGCAGGTAGGGGGTTAGTTCACCCCAATCTTCCGGCTGCAATTTGTCAAACTTTTCGGCAAGCTCGATAAGGCAAGTCTCATAGCGGCGGCGGGTGGCGGCCTGTTCCACGGCAGGGGCGGTCAGCAGCAAAGAGCGGGCGTAGCTTTGCAAGAGCGGGTGCTGGCGGAACCAGTCGTCGGGAGGGATGAGGGATGAAGGATGAGGGATGAGTGGGTCGGTGGGTAGGGTGGTGGGTTCGAGGAGGGAGCGGTGGCGGAGGGTGTCGCAATCGGCTTCGGCCAGGCTTAGAGCGTCTTCGGTCGGGTGGGCGGTCGCGTCCGCCGTCTCGCCCCATAGGGCCGCCAGCAGCATCAAATCGAAGGGCTGGTTGTAGGCCAGCGCCCCCAACGCTCGGAAGCGGGCCTGATCTGCGGGCTTCAACTCGTCGTAGCTGTAGGATAGCACTAGCTCGAAATTCTCGTCGCGGGTGGTGCCTGCTTCGAGTTGGAGGGTCTTTATCGCCGAGCCTTGGGGCAGCCCACCCTTATATTGGTTGAGGTGGGTCGCGAGGGCTTTAGCCGGGTTGGTCGTTAGTTGCACCCGTTTTGCCGCCAGGGTCAGGGCCAGGGGATGCCCGCCCAGTTGCAGGGATAAGTCTTTCAAGAGCGCTGGGTCGGCCTGGGGCAAATAAAGCTGAAGCAGGGCGACCCCTTCCTCTGGCGTAAGACCCGGCAAGGACGAGGGTTGCGCCCCCAGCCTGACCGCAATGCTCTGCGAACGGGTCGTCAGCAGCACGACCGAACCGGCAGGCGCGGCCTCCAGCAACAATTTGGCGGTCGCTATGCTATCCTCCCCCCAAATGTCGTCCAGCACGATCAGGCTGCGGCCCCCTTCGCACTCGGCGCAACCTTCCTCGATCAAGGCTTCCAGCAGGCCCTTGATCTGTTGGGCCAAAACCTTCTCCCCTTGCCCCGAACTGGTAAAGGCCGGGTCGCACAGGTAGGCCCATTCCAGCAACTTGTTGATCGGCTGAGGGTTCTGCCCGACCTCGGCCCAGACCACCGACCGAAAAGCCCGCTCGTCATAAAACAGCTTGTTCGCCAACCGTCGCGCCAGGCTGGTCTTGCCAATCCCGCCCAGCCCATAGACGGCGATGATCGCGCCCGCTTTCCCGGCCATCAGTCGCGCTTGCAAGTCGGTCAGTTCCTTTTCGCGTCCGGCGAACGGGTGGGCTGCTTCGCTAGGTGGCATGGGGCAGGGCCGCTTTTTGGTGTCAGCCGCTTTGGCAGGCTTGATACCGTCTAGCTCGGCTTCCCATGCAGCAATCTGCTTGCGGGCTTCCGCAATCTGCTTTTTTAGCCGCAACCTCTCTTGAGCTTCCCCGGATAAAAGAAGCTGGTTTTCAATTTCTGACACAAGCTCATAAGCATCGCTGATATTTTTCTCTAGTTGAGCGCGGCGTTCTTCGGGCATTTTCAAATAACCTTTCATGGACACGTAAAAGCGGCCTGCTTACATTTTAAGCCTGAATCGAATTATAGTAAAGTGGCAATAAGCCAGGGCGCTAACAAACTCGGTAGGAGCGGGCTTCCGCCCGCGATCAAACGCCAGGGTCGAGGTCACGCATCGCGGGCGGAAGCCCGCTCCTACAGGTG
>JBBRZI010000004.1:0-68052 GCA_038236865.1 Saccharimonadales bacterium (SeqCode) | reverse complement strand
TGGCCTTCCATCTTTCTTGGGCTGCAGCTTGCATTTTTTCATGCAGTTGATCTTCGCTCAAGCCTTTGTCTTTTGCAATTTGTAGCAAAGTAGCACTTTTGAGTTGGGCGCTAAGCTGATCAGTAGTCATGCCTAGTGCTTCTGCTTTTGTCGTTAAAGATTGCTGATAGCCGTAACCGCCACCACTACCATTTCCGTTGGTGTTACCAGTTTGGGCTAATGCCAAGCCGGGCGCTAACATTAAACCAGCGGCGGCTAAGCTCGCGACTCCGGTACTTAAGAATAATAATTTTTTCATGGGTGCCTCCTTTCGGCATATGTAGTACAAACAAAGGAGGCGTTTTATTTCATGTGTCGGCCGCGCAGGTAGCCTTGGCCCTCGGCATTAATACAATTGACGTCCGAGCTATCGCACACAGCCTGAGGTCTATGACTCATCAGCATGTTCGGAAGCGTGCTGTATGAAAATGCGAAGCCCAGTAGTAATGAAACAAGTATGACTGCCGGGATTAGATAGATAAGCCGTAGCTTATACAGACGGCCCACTCTACGCACGAAGAAGATAATAACAGCCAAAGATACAATCCCGAGGACGAGCGCCCACCAAGGGAAAGCACCGACCAGACTGGATAAGTTACGCCGGGCACCGTAGGCCGGTCCGGCAGCCGATCGGATACGCAACCACAGGGTTACGACACTCATAAAATAGGCAGTCACAAAACCAAGCAGCCCGACTACCAGTACGCCTAAAGCACTTAAGACTACATAGTACTTTCGGGGGTGCATTTTAGCTTGGCCGGTCTTGATCCTGGCCATTACAGCTCTCTCAATAGCAGTGGTTGTTGCTGAATTCGGCTTATTCATAGGTAACTCCATCATTCTGACAGGCTTTCTTAAGCGCTGCTTTAGCCCTTTTAATCCGGACACCTACGGTCGATGTCGGTATATGTAATATGTCGCTTATCTCATCATATTTTAGGTCATCAAAGTAGTAGAGTGCCAGAACCTCTTGGTATTTGATACTCACCGTACGTAAACAGGTACGGACATTGGCTTTTAATAAGTTCCTGTCCAGTATTTTGTCGGTCGAGAACTTCACAAAAATTTCGTCACCAGTCATATCCAATTCAGTGAACGTAGAGGATTTTTTGCTCCGTTTTATCAGATTCATGGCTTCATTGTGCACTATGCGGTAAATCCAGGATGAGAAAGATTTATTTAGATGAAAACTATAGAGATTGATGTAGGCCTTTATGAAAGTATCTTGCACAATGTCTGACGCGATAGCGGGGTCTTTAACGAGATAGGTTGCATACCGAAGCAGCTTAGCCTCGTATCTCTCGACAAGTAAGGCGTACGGTTCTTTAGCGCCTTTCAGCACCAAAGAAACTATTTGCGAATCTGAAAGAACATCTGTTTCGGTAGCCATCGTCACCTATAGTATACAACTGGGCTACCAAAAATATTTCAATCGCTTAGCAACGATGGCAAAACTATTGTTATGGTTACTTACGGCGCCGCTATTGCTTCCTTTGCCCGACGGACGATACATCTTAAGGACGGGGCAACGATCTTGTAGATAGCGGTGGTCCCGCAGCGTACCACGGTTTGAGTCGGGTGCCCCTATAATTGGAGTAATTTCTTGACTGGGGCTAGGGGACGTTATTTGAACTTTGTGCGGCCTTGCTAGCGAGTAATAGTTCCACCGAGACTTTGCCATGTGGAAAGGCCACCAATGTTAGTTGTAGCGTAACCTTGTCGATTCAGATAACTTGCCGCCGTTCCAGCGCGGGCTCCTGTGGCACAATAAATATAGATTGGTACATCGGGATCAAGCTCACCAACGTAGCCTGTCAGCAGATTATTTACCGAAATATGCATTGCCCCAGCCGCATGGCTGGCCTTCCACTCATCTTTCGTTCGTACATCGAGTAGTTGAGCTTTTCCACTAGCTACATCTTCAACTATGTTCATACAGATATCCTTTCTAGGAGACGACTTTCCCGCCCATTTTACGCCATTTGGCTAGACTGCCGATGTTGACAACATGCACAAAGCCCGCGCGCTTTAATAGGGAGCTCGCCGAAGCGGCCCGCGCACCGCTATGACAGTACAGGTAGACTGGTTTTTGTTTGTTGCTGCTCGGCATGGCGCCACTTTGGATTGCTTGTAAAGAAACGTTTTTGGCGCCTTTAGCATGCCCTGATTGGAACTCTGAGGCGCTACGAACGTCTACCAAAACGCCACCTTCAGTAAGGTCTTCTGTTAATTGCTCTAAGCTAAAATTTTGCCCTTGGTTTTTCAGCATCATATAACCGAAGATAAGGGTGACTGCAATTGCGATGTATATAATCATTTCTATGATGTCCTAATCTTGAGGTAAGAATCGAGCCTCAACTTGGTCTTTGTTGATGCCGTTTTTAATATTGGTAAAACCTAGTTGGCTTAGTAAATGCATGGCAACGTTGGATCGGCTACCGGTTCGGCAATAGACGATAATCGGCGTGTCCTTATCCAGGCCAGCCAATTCGGTTGCGCCGCGCATGAGCCTATCAGGGGGGATGTTGAGCGCTCCCTTGACGCGGCCTTCAGCGAATTCAAACGGTTCGCGTACATCAATTACTACTGTATCCATGTCACTCCTTGCAAAGTTTGTTATGTGTCACGTACTGCTATTGATACTAACGTAAACTGTTTACATTAGCAAATAAAGCGCTTATACTACGGTGTATGATTATTCCCACAGTCGTAGCGCAACGCCGGAGCAAATACTGCCAAGCTATTGAGATGGAAATTGCCAAACTTGGACACGCCACAAATACGGAGTTATTGACGGCATTACGGCTGACGTATCCAGACTTGAGTGCTACAACAGTGCACCGGGCCACAGCTCGCTTAGCCTCACGCGGGACCATTGCGGTTGCTCCGTCACGAACTGACGGTTCAATGTGTTATGACGCCGAAACGACGCCGCATGATCATTTCCAATGTGTAGCTTGTGGCATGCTTCGCAACATCGAAGTTAAGGATAAGATCATCCCTATTCTGGAGGAATCGATTGTTGATTGTAGTATTTCGGGCCAGCTCACAATAAGTGGTATATGTAAAAACTGTATGAGGAGTCACAAAGTATGAAGTTCACACTAGGTATTGTATTAATCATTGTGGCTGCAGCCGGAGGACTCATAGTACTATCACCGAAAGCAGAAACTAAAGCGAACGTATCCGCCCCGACGCTTAGTATCCAGTCTATTAAGAGTGATACAGCCAAGGGGGCGCAGTTTATCGATGTCAGAACCCCAGCGGAATATGTAGCCGGGCATATAAGCGGCGCAACTAATCTGTCGCTACAAGACATGCAGGCCGGCAGGCTGCCAGCTGTATCAAAAGACACGCAGATATATGTCTATTGCCACAGCGGTAACCGTTCAAGTCAAGCAACTGCAATATTACAGTCAGCTGGTTACACCAAGGTGACTGACCTCGGCGCCATGACGCATGTTGAGTCACTTGGTGGAGTAATCGTAAAGTCATAAGGAGATATTATGAAAAAAATAACGGTCTATAGCACAACTACTTGCCCTTACTGCGTTATGCTCAAGCGTTGGCTTGATGATAGGTCCATTCCCTATACTAACTACATGGTCGATCAAAACCCGATCGCGGCTCAGAATATGATTAATTTGAGCGGTCAAAGGGGCGTACCATTCAGCACTATTGAAGGTAAAGACGGCCAACTAGAGAAAATTCTTGGCTTCGATAGGCCACGGTTCGAAGCGGCATTGGCGGCTTAGATATAGTTAGGTTTCAAACAAGTAACGAAAGGAAAATTATGGGCTTTGCAAAATTTATGACAAGTATGCTCGGTCGCGGAATACGAATTGTCGCTGGTTTGGCTTTAGTCCTTGTCGGACTTCTTGCCATGCAGGGGACGGCCGGCATTATTCTTGCAATGGTCGGTCTCGTGCCGCTACTAGCTGGTATTTTTAATTTTTGTGTTTTTGCGCCACTATTCGGCGGTCCATTTAACGGGCGTGATGTTCAAAAATAGCAGCAGCCATGGTTTATCGTTTCAGCCTTAGCATCTGTCTATGACTAAGATAAGCACAAGAAGCAAGCGATTACCTTTGGCACTCTTTTTTGGCGTGGTAGCTCTTGTGCCTTGGACGGTGTATCTGGCATTTACCTTGCCGGATAACTTCAGGGCGCATTACTGGAGCATCGCGTGGGTCGGTTTTGACGTCGCGTTAATAGCTGTGATAAGTTTTGCGTCCTGGGCGGCTTACTTTCAAAAGCAGGTGCTCGTTGCTGCCGCAATCGTCGCCGCAACCTTGCTCGTGTGCGATGCCTGGTTTGACGTGATTATGTCACTCGGGACACGGGATGAATTGATCACAATCTCCACAGCACTACTTATTGAGATACCTCTGGCGGTGTTTTTTATACTGTTGGCGCATCGAATTATGAGGCGGACACTCGGTATGTTTCGATCGTTGGTCGGAGAAGATAACTTGCCTTTACGCATACATGATGCCTCTCTGTTATCAGACGAAGTTCAAGAACGAATAGTTCGTTCGCGTGTAAATAAATAGCACACCTCAGCCGTACAATTAATGACATAGGTTTGGCTATATGGGTAATAGGGCTGAAGGGGAAATCGAATTAGCAGCAGTTGAGAGGTTGGGTAGATTCGTTGGAAATCTATCGGGCTGGGGCTAGTAAGCGCTATTCGAACTTTATAGCCCAGTCTTCTTTAGTATCTCACCAACAATTTCACTAGGCGAATGGTCGCCACTGATTGGCTCCGTACCTTCACTGATTAACAATTTCTGCTTAGTTTCGTGGTTAGTGAGTATACGTTCGATTTCTCCAGGCAAATGATGTGATGCGTGCTCATGTGTCTCTAGCCTTTGACGTAATGTAGCTCTGTCCACGCTCAACACAAAGATTTTGTCGAACAGAGAATAAAAATCCACCTGATTTGAAACAACAGCTCCCAAAAATACAATCTCATCACTAGCTAATAGATGTTGAATTTCAGGTTTTTGCCAGTTCCATGCATACTTTTTCCAATCAACTTTTCTTCAAGAAGCGAGTAGATGGTGGTCACAACCGGCATGTGTACTATCACTGCACGAGGCAGATAGAGTACAGCTACAAAGAGCCATATATCAAGCAGCAAGCCCTGGAAGAACAGTTATTGGGGATTATCTCAAGCCTGGCGATTGATGAAGTACATGTCAGTGAGAAACTGCGCTATAACCTCAAAGAATACCAGGACATGACCAAGGCTCTAGCCATGAATGGTGCCAGTGAGGATATTCGGACGCAAACAGAGTTATTACACTCCTATGCAAACTACCTGCTCAACAATGGTAACGAAAAGCAAAAAGCCGAGTTCTATAAGGGTCTGCAGCTCAAACTCCAGCTTCATGACAAGCAGCTGATCCGACCAACTGTATAATATTGATTATGGCCGATAATTCACAAAGAAAAGCTGAAATTCAATCGTTAGGCGACATTAGTTTAAAAAGAGTGTCGGGTAAAACTCCTTCGAGAACTAGAATTGTGTCCAATATAGACAATGCCCAAAAACTGGAGAAACTTGTGGGTCGATCTGAAGAGGTGATTTTCTGTACCACAACCATTTTTCGCTTTAATCCGGAGAGATATGAACTACTTATTGATAGAGCCAAGATAACGGTTATCAAGCGGCTTTTTCTGTTAGCAGACAATATTACAAGTATTGGGTTGAATGAAGTACTTAGCGTGAGACTAAATGCAGGCCCGTTTTTCGGTTCACTGACTCTTAAAGCGCGGTATGTAGATCAGCCCATCGTAATTACCTACTTGTCACGTCATAAGGCATTCAAGGCTAAGCGAATTATAGAAGGCCTTATAATAGCCAATAATAAAGGGATTAACCTAGACGAAATCCCCATAGACGAACTTACGGCAGAAATTATCAGGATAGGTACCGGAGTAAGATAACTCCTAAACCTTTACCGGGCGAACTTATAAGATCCCTTTAGCAGCAAGTTTATGTAAAAGTAAATGGAAGTATATAAATCCTCCGTATGGATGCCAGGAAGCTGTGAGCTTATTAATATCCTCGTAGTTAGGCCTTGTACTAAGATTTAAAAGTTGCATCAGATTATTTTGGCCGCCTATATCGTCATCTGGGAAAATATTTAGCCTGCCAAGACCCCTAAGAAGCGCGTACTCTGCTGACCATCGCCCGATGCCGCGTATTTTCTGTAACCTAGCAATTGCTTCACCATCGCTGGCCCTTTCCAATGCTGCTTGATTAAGCTCACCACTTAATGTGGCATAGGCTAGCTCTTTTACTGATCGAGCTTTTTGATAACTAAAACCGATTTTATTAAGTTCATCTTCAGACGTATCAATCAAATCTTCAGGCCGGGGAAATGCATATATAAGGTTACTGTCATCGACAAACTTTGCCCCAAAAGCCTCGCACAACCGGTTCAGCACGGCAATACCGGCATCGAGGGATACCTGCTGACAGGCGATTGCATTTATTAAGGCTTCAAAAATACTTGGGTAGCGCGGCGGTTTAACGCCTAAAAATTGCTGTACTACAGGCATGATGAGAGGTTTTCGATTAGCCAGAATATAAAAAGGTTCCAGATTGATAGTTGTTCCAAGCAACTTCTGAATTGCCGTCTTTGCTTCGGCTTGGATTTGCGGTGTTATAGTCTGCTGGCATTGCAAAACGACTAGTAAATATGAATCATCGGCCGAACCTCGTTGGCTGACTGTTATTTTGATAGGCAAATCCTGGAGAATGAGGACTCGTCTATATGATTGTCCGTCCCATTGGTCTAGGATGTTCTTTTTCCGCCTTTGTAGCACCCAAGTTGTCAGGTCTAATCGGAATGGTGGAACAACCTGAATATTGAAGTAGACACGATTCACAAGCGGTCACTTTTCGAGGTAGTTTTTTAGTACCACTGCGTCATTGTGTTCTGTGTCTTTAGCCCCATATATCAGAGTTGCAGGACCTTTGGAAAGTTGGTTGCGAAGTTCATCAACAGACGTGTTGTCATCCAGTTCTTTACAGTAGCGTTTTTGAAATTCCGGCCATTTCTGCGAGTCATGGTTGAACCATTTACGGAGTTCTGTGCTCGGTGCAATGTCTTTCAGCCACGCATCAACTTTTGCTTTTTCTTTTGTCAGGCCACGAGGCCACAACCTGTCAATCAGGATTCTTTTTCCATCTTGCTTGTTGGGAGCTTCATAGACTCGTTTGATTCTTATCATCAGCCCTCTCCTTGTTTAACAAGAATATCCTCATCAGCTACTTTCTCTAGTATCCTTTCGGCGAAATTGGGACGATGAGTTTCTTCGTCTAGCGGAATAAATGCCAGGTAGACTCCTCTCAATCTTTGATGGGTACGAGGATCATTCGGATTAACCAGAATGGCAATGTCATCATATTTGCCAAAATTACCTTGACCTTCCATAGCCTGCATAACCGTTTTCACAACCAGGTTTGTCGGCAGTGAATCGCCCTCTACTTGGTACAGTGAATCATGCTGGGCTCGGGATATGAGGCCGGTGGCCACATTATCCGGATATATGGCAACTATCCTGGTGTTCAGGTCAGCTGATGGGCCAACTTGTGTCTTCACTTCTTCTGAAGCCTGTTCTCTCAGGTAATGCTGCATTGAACGCAAACCATAAATAGCCGCTCCAAGACCTGTTTTGGCCGCCTGATAGGCAGTGCCACCCGGCCATGCATAAAAACTTGAGATTGAGCAGATGTTAACCGACAGCTCAGGAGCTTTTACATCCGGATGCAGCTTATTGTAGAGCCCAAACCACCCACGGTGCAACAATAACGGCACGACAAGGTCCAGCTCAATCTCACCGCCTATCTTAGCCGGGTCAAGACGTGTAAAATAATCCGGTGAAAACGCACCGGCATTATTAACGAATATCTCATAACCCTTATGTTCATCGTGGATACTATTCAAAACGCGCTCACTCTCTTGTGCCAAATCACCAAGCTCGTATGAGGCTTGACCCTGATCAATGTACGGTTGAAACGATTCAGGTGAGCCGCTCCCTGAAGTCCCGATAACATGAACCCCTTTGTGGAACAGTTCTAGAGCTATCTGTTCGCCTAAGCCTTTACTGGCTCCGGTGACGAGCGCATTTTTACCCTCAAAGTTAAAATTTCCCTGTTCAATACTACTCATTGTTGCCCCCTTCCAACTTTAGTTACTTCGCCATATAAAACTTTGTTAAGATATGCCACTAATAATTTATTAGGTTCAATATGCTCATTGTCTAGAACAAAACCTAATTCAGGAAGGACTTGGGGAAAGCGTGCCATTCTAAAACTATTGCTGTCTGGGCTGTAGACGACCGGCAAAAAACCGGCATTTAAAGCCTCTGATTGACTGGTAGGATCTGCAGCATCTACAGCTTGCTCCGTTCCCAGGTACCTATCTGCAAATCTTGATACCTCAGGTTCTATCTGTGCCCGAACTATATCCGGCTTTTGAAGCGAAGGAATCTGCTGTCGGACGATGCTATATAATCGCTCGAAATCTGGCAAAATAATTAGCGGTTTTGGAGTCAAATTCAGGTATTTCGCCGCGGAAATCTCGCTTCTGGTAATGCCTGTCTTAGGGTGGTGAAGTATATGCGGGTGAATGCCTAAGGCGATCATGCCAAGATCTGGCTGCAAGCTACGGCGCAGACCTTTTGATTCCGGCGTTAATACAAAATTAGTCGATAGTCCAGCTCCAGATCGCTCAATATTTGGTACTATTCGCTTTAAAAACGAATCCATAATCCGTTTGCCACGACCAATCGGACGTATTTGAGTTTCGTCACTGGTGAAAAGCGCCCCAGTTCCGCTGTCATTGTCGTGGAAGAAACCAGTCGAACCCAACAGAGTGCCTTCGCGATCAGTAAAAATAAACCATAAATGATCAGGATTTTCGTAATCATGTCGCAGCCAATCCGGATTAAAGATCTGGGAATCCGGATCGTCATACCGGCCCGCAAAGAAGTCTCCGCGCTCGCAAGCTTCGTTGTACAGCACGGACATTCGCGGAGCATCTATGCCCGACGGCATCTTCAGCTCGATTCCAAAATCTGCTATAAGTACTGGATTGTGCACTAAGTCGTTCACGACTGCCTGCTTTATTTAAGGAATATCCGGATAGATTTCGTATGCCATTTTAGTACCCCGTGAACTCTTCTGTTCGTATGTTATCTTCATTAGCACCAGCATCAACGAGCAATTGGCGCATAGCTTTTACCATGCCTTCTGGCCCGGATAGATAATAGATTGGCAAGTTTAGATCCGGTACATATTTTTTGATCATTGTTTCGTTGACGCGGCCCCGTTCTCCCGGCCAGTCTTCAGGCGCAGATTCTGAAGCCACCGGTATGTAAGTAAAATTATGGTTTTGAACAGCTAATTGCTGAAAGTCAGCTAAAAATGGCAGGTCGGCGGGTGTGTGGCTGGAGTGCAGCAAAATAATTTTGTGTGCAGTTTTGTCATGAGTAGCCTGCGCTATTATGCTTCGAACAGGTGTTGCCCCAATCCCACCGATGACAAAAACCGCTGGCGTGGATTCGGTTTTGTGCAGGGTAAAGTCGCCATATGGAGCATCCAGTTTTAATTCTGTACCTGCCGGAAGATCTTTTAGCACGCGTTTGAAGGCTGTGTCACGCATACGCGTAGCAGCAACCAGATCGCCTTCAAAAGGCGCGCTTACTATCGAGAAGCCACGAGTATTGCCTTCTTCGTCTGTTTCAGATGGATCTATCAGAGTGTAATCTGCGAATTGCCCGGCCCGAAAAGTAAAACCTTTTGGTTTTTCAAAGTGAAATGCCACCGTACCTTCGGCAACAGTTTCTTTTTTCAGTAGTTTGACATTTGTTATCATAGATTCCTCCTTGTTATTGCCAATGCTCACAGCCCTTGTAGCAATACTGCTTAACATGCTTTCCAATGAGTTCGAATAAAGGTTTGATAGTATCCTCGTTAATTGCGTAGATACGTTCCTTCCCACTTGGCCGGATAGTCACGAAGTGGCACTTTAAAAGACGATTGATACTGTGAGATACAGCTGATTGTTCAATCTGCAGCTCCTCCGCAATATTTGATACATTCATCGGGCCCTTCTTGTCCAGTAATTGGAGAATCCTTACCCTTTGCTTGTTCCCGAGAACAGTGAAAAAATCACCAAATGATATATACTTCATATGAACAGACTATCATATGTTAGATATATGGTCAAGTTTAACGATCTGATTTTTAAACCTTTATAGGAGGGTTAATTATAAGTAAGAATGAAAATAAGTTGATATAATTATATTCGCATAGGAGGGTATTAGATGAATAGACTTACTATCACACAATTTGACTACGACAGGCTCATGAAGCGGCTTGAAAAGAAAAAGCCCCACGATGAGTACGACAAGGCGCTTTTGGCGGAGTTGAAAAAAGACAAAATTGTTGAACCTAAAGATGTACCACCGGATGCTGTTACTATGAATTCTCAAATTAAATTTATCGATGAATACGGTGATGCGTGGGAGTACTGGCTTGTTTTTCCCGAAGATGCCGACTTAACAAAAAACAAAATATCTATCCTTTCTCCAGTAGGCTGTGCCTTGCTTGGGTACCATGTAGGCGACAAAGTAATGTTTCCAACCCCTAAAGGCAAGAACTTACTTACCGTAAAAGAAGTCTTGCACCAACCCGAGAGAGAAGGTAATTTCGATCTATAGGTGATGACCGGAATTACTTTTATGAGATACGGCTTGATCGGTAAACTTTGTAGCGTGGAATAAGCATACCTGGCCTTTGTACTTTGTCGAATATAAAAATATAATAGCAGTTGATAGTATTTGTATAAAACCAAGGGTAATGAAAACTGTAGCGTGAATATAAAGTGCATTAATAGTAACAAGCACGGAAGAAATTAACCAAAGAGCAAAGGCGCTTCTGCTCAAACCTGCCGAACAACGCTCTTTTATTAAGTGCCTGATTTGGGGCATGTATGCAAACCCTGATATCAACGCGCCGGTCAAGCCTATTAGATTCGGTCCATTCATGTTCTTAGTATACCCGAACAGATTAGGTGCAATCTGCCGCAGCTAGCTTACATACAAGACGACAATTATCTGAGCATTATTTCTCAACTGATTGTCACTCATCTATAGCAGTACGGTCTATCTTTCTTAATTATCTCTTGGCTGGGGATGAGGGATTCGAACCCCCGATCGTGGAACCAGAATCCACTGCCTTACCACTTGGCCAATCCCCAATGTTTGTAATGAGACAAACCTACGGTTTTTCTCATCGCGCCAGGCGCCGATATAAATTCGGCGCGCGGGCCGCTCTTTTCCCGCTAGCCGGGAATCATAGCCATTACTTAAAATAGTTACGCTGCTTATGAGCTACAAGAGGTGATTATACTAAAGAAATGGCGTCTAGGCCAGGCCTATGATGCGTGTGGTACAATCGTTAGGCATTAACAATTTAAATATACAGAGTGCAGTGAGAGATCTAGCTCTATGAACTGCCGGCAACCCTGAAGCTTTTGGGCTTAGTATGGGTGCTCCACCTAGCCCGCCTTTGAGCAGGAAAGATGTTTGAATTTATTCTTATTATCCTTTCCGTTCATATACATGGCAGAAAGGATATTTTTATGTCTCAACAAAAACCTTCCAAAACCAGTCTGGAGGAACGACTGAGTACTGGTACTGTCCTATGCGCCGAGGGCTATATCTTTGAACTCGAGCGCCGCGGCTACGTCAAAGCCGGCGCTTACGTGCCTGAAGTTGTTCTGGATTTTCCCGAAGTTGTTGTGCAACTGCACGAAGAATTTCTGCGAGCTGGTAGCGATGTACTCGTGGCTCTCACTTACTACGGACACCGTGAAAAGCTAAAACTAATTGGTCGCGAGGATGACCTAGAATTGCTCAACCGCCAAGCCGTGCGGCTTGCCAATCAAGTCGCCGCTGGGCGCGACGTGCTGGTAGCTGGCAATATCTGTAATACCTGGGCCTACGAGCCCGATAACCCAATTGCCGCTGAAGAAGTGCGCCGTCAGTACACCGAACAACTCAAATGGGCAACCGAGGAGGGGATTGATTTTGTCTTGGCCGAGACACTGGAGTATCTCGGCGAAGCGCTGATTGCTCTGGAGGTGATCCAAAGTTACGGACTTCCAGCGGTCATTAATTTTTCAGCCATCTACGAAAAAACTAAGGATGGCTACGATTGGGTCGAAGCCTGCCGGACCATAAAAGCAAAGGGAGCGGCGGTTGTCGGGTTTAACTGCGCGCGCGGTCCAGCGACTATTTTGCCCCTCGCCAAGCAGCTGCGTGCCAGCGTCGACGGATCGATTGCACTAGTGCCTGTGCCGTACCGCACCACGCCTGCCGCAGTTGCTTTTCAGTTTTTGAAACGGCCCGACGGCTCGAGCGCCTATACCCTCGGCCTGGACGCCCACCTGATTGACCGAATCGAGGCAGCCGACTTCGCTGCTGAAGCGGTAAAACTCGGCGTCAACTTTATTGGGCTCTGTTGCGGTGCCGGACCGCACTACATTAGAGCAGTAGCCGAAGCCCTCGGCCAGACGCCTCCGGCCAGTCGCTATTCACCCGATATGGAGCAGCACGGCCTGCTTGGGACGAAAAAAGTCGTCCGGGCCCACGAAAAAGCCTTTTTAAAGCAGTGGAATTAAGTAAGCACCAATATAATTAAGGAGAATGTTATGTCCAATTTAAGCCAACTATTTACGAGCGAATCAGTCTGCGCCGGACACCCCGATAAGATTTGTGACGCCATCAGCGACGCCATTCTCGACGCCGCTCTCGCCCAGGACCCGCGTTCGCGGACTGGCATCGAAACCGTGGCTGGCGCCAACAAGATCGCCCTGTTTGGCGAAATCAAAACTAATGCCGATATCAACTTCGAAAAAATTGCCCGTGACACCGTTAGGCGCCTCGGTTACAGCGTACCGGCGTGGGGTTTTAGTCAGGAATCCGAATTCAGTAACGATGTCCATCAGCAGTCACCGGAAATCGCTATCGGCGTTGATGCCGACGGTGCCGGCGATCAGGGCATGATGTTTGGCTATGCGTGCGATCAAACCCCCGAGTTAATGCCGTTACCGATTGCTCTGGCCCACGCCCTGACGCGGCGCATCGATGAGGCCCGTGAACAGGGTGAACTTAGCTGGTTGCGCCCCGATGGTAAAACTCAAGTCACGGTGCGTTATGAAGCCGATAAGCCGGTGGCCGTCGAAAAGGTCGTGGCGGCCGTGGCCCACGACGAAGCCACGCCAGCCGAGCAGGTACGGGCGGAATTGATAGCGACGGTGATTGCGCCGGTGATTACGGCCTATGGTTTTGCTATGCCGGCCGACGCCGACGTCATTATCAACGGTACCGGGTTGTGGCACATTCCTGGTCCGGAGAGCGACGCCGGTCTGACAGGGCGGAAGATCGTGGTCGATACCTACGGCGGCTACGCCCGTGTCGGTGGTGGCGCCTTTAGCGGCAAAGACCCGAGTAAGGTCGATCGCTCGGGCGCTTACGCGGCGCGCTTTATCGCCAAAAATATTGTGGCGGCGGGGCTGGCTACTAAGTGTGAAGTCGGGCTCGCCTACGTCATCGGCCAGCCGCTGCCGTTGATGCAGACGATTGAAACTTTCGGTACGGCCACCGTCAGCGAACAGGCGCTGCACGACTTTAAGGATAAATTAATCGACACCTCGGTCAAGGGCATTATCGACCGTCTCGACTTACGGCGACCGATTTACGCTCAAACTTCGGCCTACGGCCACTTTGGCAAAGCCGGCTTACCATGGGAAGAAGTGGTCAGCGTAACGGCGTAGTGCGGTACGATCGCACCAGGTTTAGTCCCTGAGTAGGGAACGACTATGTACTGCAAACCGTTGTAAAATTGTCAGGTCTAATAGCTGGATTTAATAACGTTCTTCTTAGAAGGCGCGGGTCTGCCCGAGCCGCTGAAGTCAGACTTGCAATATCCTCGTAGCCCTATACCATAAGTAGTATTAAGAAGCACATTAAGAAAAGGATATATATGATAAAAAGTTTACAGCGCGTCAGTTTAGCGATACCAGCCTTGCTGGTTGCATTTACGGCTCTGGCAGCCGTACCGGTCTATGCAAGAGGAGGGGTTTCAGGCTCTGGTAGTTCTTCGGACCCAGTCACGACAACTTCGACAACTGAACTTCAAAGCGGTTCCAGCAGGACGCTAGCAAGCACCACGAGTAGTTCCGACAGCACCGCGGTTGAAACTGAAACACGGACAACCTCGGGTCGAGGCAGTGACAGCACGGAAGTTGCTGAAATGCGCGCCGAAGGCATTAAACACGTTGCCGAACTTAAAAAGGAAGACAAATCAACCCGAACTGACGCTGAGCGGACCAAGGTTTGTGAAGTCCACAAACAGGGTTTGACAACCAAGTTTACCGTCATCGCCCGTAACAGCGCCAGTTTCCAAACGCGGATCGACGATGTCTACACCAAAGCAATGGCTTACCAAACCAGCAATAAAATCAGTACCACCGACCTTACGGCCCTGATCGTAGCTGCCGACAGCGCTCGGGCTACTTCCGCCACCTCCGTTGCCAACTTGCAAAATGTCACACCACCATCAATCGACTGTAACAATGCGAGTGTTGCGCAAGACGTTGCTACCTTCAAAGTAGCCGCCACCCAAACTCGTACCGACCTTAAGGCTTACAAAGCTGCCGTTAAAGCGGTCCTCCAGGCCCTCAAAGCAGCTACTGACACTACAACCACCAAAACTACTGAAGGGAGCAACTAACTATGAAGCGCCTTAACTCTAACCAGAATGGATTTGGATTCGTCGCAGTTTTGGCCGTCGTGGCTTTACTCGGGGTCGTTGCCTTTGCCGGCCTCCGCGTCATGAGCGCGAACCAAGTCGATAGCTCGGTATCCAGCTTGACTCGTGCCCACAACGTGCCTGCCAAGATACAAACCTCGGCCGACATTACTAAAGCAAGTGCGGCACTCGATGCCACCCCAATTGACACCGGTGTTAACCCGAACCAGCTCGACAAAGATATCAACTCCTTGTTATAGCCCGACTGGGTGGAGCAGTCTGCTCTATGTAAACAATAGTGCAGACTCTAAAAACAGTTGATGTAGGCTCGATTGGGCTCGCCGCTTTGGCGGCGGTATGCTACTCTTCGTGGCCGCTCGGCGACGTGCTGGATCCGATTGCTAACATGCGGGCTCGCGAGCAATCTCAGTGCGCTCGGGCGGCCTTATAATTGGTTGTCTAGGCTGTTTGACGTGTGGGCGGCTTAGCTCGCAAAGAAGTCACTATTCGCTAGCTCCGGTGGCAGAAAGCCTTTGGGGTGCTCAAAGCCGGCCTCCCACTTGGCGCCTTTGCCGTAGCCGAGGTCCTTCATGAGTTTAGTCGGGGCATTGCGGAGATGTAGCGGCACCGGCAGATCGGCGTAGATCTCGGCGGCGGCTTGGGCGGCATGCATGGCATCCGTGAGCACCCGTGACTTTTGGGCTTTGGCGAGTACGGCCGCACAGTGGTAGATATTGTAGCTGGCTTCGGGCAGCCCGATCCGTTCGACGGCCAAAAAAGTCGAGACGGCCAGATTAAGTGCCGCCGGGGCCGCCAAGCCAATGTCTTCTGACGCGAATATGACCATTCGCCGCGTGATAAATTTTGGATCCTCGCCAGCTTGGAGCATCCGGGCCAGGTAGTAGAGGGCAGCCGTGGCGTCGTTGCCGCGCAGGCTTTTTATGAAAGCACTGATAATGTTGTAGTGCTGCTCGCCTTTTTTGTCGTAGCCGGGCAGGCGGGTTTGAGCGGCAGTTTCGACGACTTGAGTTGTGATGGGTGAACCGGCAGCTAACTGAAAGGCTAGCTCGAGGTTGCCGAGGGCCACCCGGGCATCGCCACCGGATAATTGCGCGAGCAAATCGATACTCCGAGCGGGCAGTTGCTTGGACGAAAGCTGTAGGCTGAGGGCGGCCCGTTTGACGATTGCCGTGATGCTGGGGGTGTCGAGGGGTTCGAGCACCAGCACACGCGACCGGCTGAGCAATGGGTTGATGATCTCAAAACTAGGGTTTTCGGTGGTGGCGCCAATCAGAATAATAGTGCCGTCTTCGACGTGGGGCAGGAAGGCGTCCTGCTGGGCTTTATTGAAGCGGTGGATTTCGTCGACAAACAGGATAGTCTGCATGGCGAGGCGCCGGTTTTGCTCGGCCCGGGCGATAACTTTGACGACGTCGGCCTTACCAGAGGTGACAGCACTCAGCTCCACGAATTCGGCGCCGGTTTCGCGGGCAATGATCCGCGCCAGGGTGGTTTTGCCGCTGCCGGGCGGCCCCCATAAGATGAGACTGGTCGGTTGCTTGTGGTCAATTATTTCGCGGATGATCTTGCCGGCACCGACTAAATGCTGCTGACCGATGACATCAGCCAGGGTTGTGGGGCGGGCGCGCTCGGCGAGGGGTCTTGAATCCATAATTTCATTGTAGCGCATGCGCGGATGTCGGGCGGTGTATTTGTTCGGTGGTTAAATAATGGTTATTGCTGTCGCGAATGATTGCCCCAGCTTTAAAACGAAGCCTACGTTGCAGGATTGTCATCCCGGGCTTGATCCGGGATCCAGAAAATAAGGCTCGCCTGGATACCGCGCAACCGCTTCACACCAGGAAAACTATAATTTTATAAGAAGGTTTTCTTGGGCTTACGTATATAGCACTGCTAAACGCAGTGCTAACGAGCCTGACATGACAGTGGCTGAAAGGTAGCTTTCTCTCTAACATCGAGCTAACCCCCAACCACTAACTGCTGACACCCCATATACCGCCGCCTAAGGCATTGCTCAACAGGGAAGCTTATGCTATAATCAAGGTAATGCGACGAGTGCGTTTGACGCACTTATTTTAATGTTAAGCATAAAATTAAGTAAGGCGTTATCCGATATGAACACTCAAGATCCTACTAAAATTCGTAATATTGCTATTATCGCCCACGTTGACCACGGCAAAACCACACTCGTCGACGGCCTGCTCAAGCAGTCCCAGACCTTTCGCGACAATCAGGCCGAAATGAGCCAGACGCTGATTATGGACAGCGGCGACCAAGAGCGCGAGCGCGGCATTACCATTACTGCCAAGATTACCGCCGTGCAACACGAAGATTACCGGATTAACATCATCGATACGCCCGGACACGCCGATTTCTCCGGTGAAGTAGAACGTACCCTCAACATGGCGGATGGCTGCTTGCTGATTGTCGATGCCCAAGAAGGCCCGATGCCGCAGACCAAGTTTGTCCTCTCCAAAGCTCTCGCTGCTGAACTCACCCCCATCGTTATTATCAACAAGATCGACAAAGCCGGCCGCCGTATCAAAGCAGTCGAAGACGAACTAGCCGATTTGTTCCTTGAGCTGGCCGTCCATGAAGACCAACTGCACTATCCGGTCTATTATGCTGCTGGTCGCGCCGGCAAAGCTTGGACAACGCCGCCCGACGATTTCGAAGAAGACGGTGACCTCAGTGTTATCTTTGACGCTATTATCGCCAAAATCCCCGCTCCAAGCATCGAAATCGACAAGCCGTTCCAAATGCTCGTCACCGCCCTGGCCCACGACACTTTCAAGGGTAAGTACGCCATCGGCCGCATTACTCGCGGTCACGTTACGGCCGGCGACCAAGTCATCTTGTGTAAAAAAGATGGTACTTTTGTCAAAGCTAAAGTCGATAACATCTTTATGAGCCAAGGTATCAGTAAGACGGAAGTTCCGGCCGGTGTGGCTGGTGATATCGTCCAATTGACGGGTATCCCCGGTGCCCAAATCGGCGAAACGATTGCCGATGCCATCACCCCCGAGGCCTTGCCAATTATTGAAGTCGAGGCGCCAACCCTGCGCATTTATCTCGGTCCGAACACTTCTCCGTTTAAGGGTGTCGAGGGTGAATTCAGTACCTCTCGCCAAATTAGCGATCGGCTGAAGCGGGAAATTGAAACCAACGTTGGGCTGCACGTCGAAGATGATGGTATTGGCTTTACGGTGGCTGGCCGCGGTGAACTTCACCTCGGTGTGCTGATTGAAACTATGCGCCGTGAAGGTTATGAATTCGAAGTCGGCCGCCCCCAGGTTGTCACGATTGAAAAAGACGGCCAGACGCTCGAGCCAGTCGAGGAACTCATCATTGAAGTCCCAGCCGAACATGTCGGTACCGTTCAAATGGAACTCGGTGTTCGCCGGGCCACGCTCAAGGAGCAGTTTGCTAGCCCCAAAGGGGTCACGAAGCTGATTTATGAACTGCCTACCCGTTCACTGCTCGGTATGCGCAACATCCTCATTACCAACACCAAGGGCACGATTGTCATGAACTCTTTGACCATCGGCTACCAAACACATACCGCCGGGCACAACCAGCTACGCAACGGTGTCTTGATTGCGTTTGAACAGGGCGTTACCACTCCCTACTCTCTCCAGAACGCCGAAGCCCGCGGTACCGTATTTGTGAACCCGGCCCAAAAGGTCTATGCCGGCCAGATCGTCGGCCTTAATACCCGCCAAGAAGACATGGAAATGAACGTCTGCAAGCCTAAACACCTCACCAACATGCGCTCGAGCTCGAGTGATGGTGTCGTCCAATTAACGCCGCCAACTATCTTTAGCTTGGAGCAGTGTCTTGACTTCCTCGAGAACGACGAGCTCCTCGAAGTCACGCCGAAAAACTTGCGCTTGCGCAAACGCGAACTCGACGCCAAAAAACGCAAACGCTAATAAAAAGGTAGTTAGGGAATGGTAGATGGTAGATGGGGTGAGCTCGAGCTCCCCCAACTACCATCTACTAACTACCATCTACCAACTACGCTATACTTAAGGTCAAATGCTAAAGAACATCTTTCACCGCAATGTCTCGGCCCGCGATAACTTTGAATTTTTCTTGATTTCGGCCGCCACCAGCTTGCTGCTACTGCGGTTTGCGCTCTACTTGGCTGGCTATCCGCAGGTCGGCGGCGGCAGCTTGCACATCGCGCACATGTTGTACGGCGGCTTGCTGATGCTGGCGTCGATCACCCTCACGATCTCGTTTTTAGGGGCGCGGGTGCTGCGTCTGGCCGCCATCGTCGGCGGTGTCGGCTTTGGTATTTTTATTGATGAACTCGGTAAGTTTTTAACGAAAGATAACAACTACTTTTTCCGGCCCACCATCGGTATTATTTATGCAATTTTTATTGTGTTGTACCTGCTGTTTAACTTTTTGAGCCGCACCCAACGGCTGACTAGCCAGGAGTACCAACTCAATGCCCTTAATCAGTTTGAGGAAGCCGTCCTGCACGATATGGATCGGCTGGAGCGGGCCCGGATTCGTGACTTGTTGGCCCACGCCGATCAATCGAGTTTCATCACCAAGGAGCTGCGTGTTCTGCTGGGGCGCGTCGAACTGGTCCCAACTGATGGACCCAATCGGTTCTATCGTTTGCTCGAGTCCATGAGCCGGCAGTATCGACGCTTCTGGAAGCTGCGTGGCTCTGATCGTCTGGTCGGGGCGTTGTTTATAGCTGAAGCAGTGTTATTTTTAGTGACGATCTTTGCCAGCATTTTTAATAACTTTGATGATCTCACGGCGTTATTGCGCGGAGCTGATTCGTACGGCTCGGAATTAATTATCGGACAATTACTGGCTTCCCTCGTGGCCGCGGTCTTTGCAGTGATCGGCGCACTCAAATTGACGCGCTCACGGCTCGCCGGGTTCGAATGGTTTCGACGGGCCACGCTCGTTAACTTATTACTGACAGAATTCTTTATATTCTCGCGCATTCAATTCGGGGCAATCCCCGGTTTTCTGGCAAACCTACTACTGCTGATTGCGCTCCGCTACGCGATCTATCAAGAACAACGCCTAGACGCCGAGGACTAACTTTTTGATCGGTTTCTGAGGGCGGTCGCTGGTTTCACGAGTGTACGGCGTTTGGGGGCCTGCCGTTTACGGGTGTTGGCGAGGGTACGAGTAAAGCGACGTTCGGCCTCGCTATCGGCGTAGCGGGCGAGTGGGCCGTGGGCGATAATTTGGGTTGGGTTTTCCTCGTCGAGGCGTTTAATCAGCTCTGTGGCCGACTGTTCGATCAGCCACTCGCGACCCGGTGCTGTTTCGCCGATGGCGGTTATTTGCCAGAGCTTATCACCGACTTCTTCGGTAGAAGTTATAACCAGGGGGTTAATAACCAGTAGGGGGCCAATCGGCAGGCGTTTGTTGGTGATCTCGATCAGCTGTTGGCCGGCTTTGAGGTCAGTCACGAACAGCTCGAGCCCGATCATTCGGCTGCCTTTGGGCGTCACGCGTACGCCTTGGATGGTTTGGTTGTTGATCCAGATAACTTCACCGTTGAGGCCGCGGATGCGCGTTGAGCGAAGCGTGACACGTTCAACGACGCCCTGCAGATCCATAAACGGCTCAACCCGGATGTGATCGCCGACACCGTACCATTCTTCGAGCATCATTAAGCTGCCGGCGGCAATATCGCGCAGCGCTGGGCTGAGCGCACCGCTGACCACCACTACGATCAGGGCGCTCGCCCCAATGATTGCTGTTGGTTGTCCGGAACTCCCCGAAGTGTGCGTCAGTGCCCACCAGAAGTAGAGGGCGAATAGAATTAAAGATGTCCGAATGACAGCAATACTCAACACCAAGATAGTTTCGTAGCGACGTACCCGATTAACGACGGTCAAGTCCTCGGTTTTATCGGCCCGCCGACCGATGATAACGACTAGACGGCGCAAGATGGCGGCTATCACTCGCCCCAGTAATAGGGCGGTCGCCAGCGACAACGCAAACACCAGAATTGAATGGGCGCTAAAAATGGTGCTAGCCAGCCGATCGACGATTTCTTTGACGGCAAGGGTAGTGTTATTGGTTAGGCTCTCGGCCAGTAAGTTCAAAGCAGGTCCTTTTCATGTAAAAAGCGCTTTACAGCGCCGGTTTATTAGGGCAATAACGCTATTGCCGATTACTGATATTATAGCGTAATTACACTTCTCGATCAACCGCTGTGGCCCCCGGCCCCGACTCGGCCCGAACAAAAAAATGTCATCACCGGCAAAAAGTATTTGAGCTGTCTCGAAATACTGAGATACTAGTAGTATGAATACGATAGTTTGTTCGAGTTGTGGGGTGGAGATTGAGATTGATAAGGCCCTGGAGGGGCAGATTGAGGCTCGCGTTTTGGCTGCCGAACACCAAAAGCACGTCGCGGAATTGACACGCGTCAGAAGCGAAGCCGCAGCTGAGGCTCGGCGCAGCACCGAGGCGGCGATGGAGCTGGCTCAAAAGGAAGCCCAAACTGAACTGGAGATTACCAAAAAACGGCTTGAGTCAGAAGTCTTGTCGGCCCAAAAGCGGGCGACTGCCGAGCACGACATACTACTCAAAAGTCTGCGCGAAGATGCAAGCCACGCCGAATCCGAGAAAATGCAGATGCGCGAGCAGCTGACGCAACTTACAAAAGCCGTCCGCGTCGCTACTAGTGCCAAAGACAACGCCGAACTCGAGATGCAGAAGCGGCTGAACGAAGAGACCGCCAAGATCCGCGCCGAAGCCACGAAGCTGGCCGATGAACGCCACCGTATGAATCTCGCCGGTAAAGAAAAAACTATCACCGATTTGCAAAAAGCCCTTGATGACGCCCAGCGCAAAGCCGCCCAAGGCTCGCAACAAATGCAAGGCGAGGTTATGGAACTCGATTTTGAAGCCACTTTGGCAGCGGCGTTTCGCGATGATGCTATCGAGCCGGTGGCCAAAGGCGTCAAGGGTGGTGATATCAGCCAAACGGTCAAGAGCCCGCGCGGTACGACCTGTGGCGTCATATTGTGGGAGATCAAACGCACCAAAAACTGGACGGACGGCTGGGTACCTAAACTCAAGCAAGACTTGCGCGAGGCCAAAGCCAATGTCGCCGTTATTATCACCGAAGCCATGCCGAAGCACCTAGCCGACGATATGGGGCAGTTCGATGGGGTCTGGGTGTGTAAGCCGAACCTGGCCATCATTCTCGGCACGCTGCTACGCAAAGGCTTGCTCGACGTTGGTCTGCAAAAAGCCCTCGCTCAGAATCAGGGCGGCAAAGCCGAAGCGTTGTTTGCTTATGTGACGAGCCACGAATTCATCCAGCAGATTGAGTCAATGGTTGAGACGTATCAAGCCATGACCCTGCAGGTCCAAAAAGAGCGCGTCGCGTACGAAAAATTATGGGCCCAGCGTGAAAAACAAGCCAATACACTGCTACTGGGCACCGCGCACATTATCGGTAGCATGCAAGGCCAGATCGGCTACAGTGCCATGCCGCGCATTAAGGGCTTAGAGCTCGATAGCGGCGCCGACGACGATGGTAGTGACCAATCGCCTCAAAGTTCTCTCCTGTAGCTGTCTATTGCCGGCCGCTGTCGCTTGCACCATAGCTCGCCACGATCTGCGAGAATGCTTACAGTCAGCCTCTGAGCCGACCCGTATGATGACGAAGTAGGACTGTAAATAAAGGGAGTGTGAGCAATGGATGGAGCGGAACTATTTAGCAAGTGTCTCGCTCAGGCGACCGGCGTCATCAGACAAGTGCGGCCCGAACAACTCGCCAATGTCACGCCGTGTACTGACTGGCATGTGCGCGACCTGGTCGATTACATGTTGAGCGAACTGACTGCAGTACCGACCCTCCTGGCCGGCGCAGTGGTTGAAGTGGCTGACTTGCCTAGCGACGAAGCCGAAACCACTGTCGATGAGGCCGCCGTTGATCTAAGTGCCGAGTGGCAGCTAGCGGCCGACGCTGCCGAACTGGCCGCCGCCGAAGCCGACCCCGACGAACTGGCTCACCCGGTCGATGGTGTCGTTAGTAATGACCTGTACCTGCGCCGGGTTGCGACTGACTTACTCGTGCAAGCCTGGGGATTAGCTACTGCCATTGGCATGTCGCTTAGTTTTGACCCGGGGGCCGCGCAGGCTGCCTATGATTACGCCGCAGCGCTGCCGAGTGTAGTGCAACCAGAGGCGTGCGCTGCCGAGCCACTTCCAATCGCTAGCACCGCCTCAGCGCAAGCGAAGCTGCTGGCGCTTTACGGCCGATCCCCGACTTGGCGCTCGACGAGTTAGCGAAGCATCGCAAAGCGAACTTTATTCTTGTTGAGGCGATCAGTTTCGTCCTCGATCTCTTGGCCGATGATTTCTTCAATTAAATCTTCGATCGTAATGATGCCGACGATGTTGTCATCGCGCTCAACCGGGATAAGGTGCGTACCGGCGTTGATAAAAACTCGAAACATCGTGTCGAGAGCCGTTTTGCTGCCAATCAGTTGGACGGCGTGGAGGGGCAGGTCATCGACCCGATACTTTTGCTCGTCAAAGTCAATATCTATCATTTCTTTCGTCAGCAGGATGCCATAACATTTCGTCACCGAACGGTTAAATATGGGTATGCGACTGAGGCCGCTGGCTTTGATTTCGGTTAAGCGTTTTTCGCTAATGACGGTGTCGGGCGCCAGCCAATAGACTTTAGTAATCGGCGTCATGATATCGCGGACGCGTTTCTCGCTCAGTTGGAGGGCACCACGGATGATTTCGACTTCGTCGTCGTCGAGCTCACTGCTGGCGTGCCCGAGGTGTTCCGTAATCATCATACCGAGTTCGTGACGGCTTTGGAGCTCTGCCGGCTGGCGACCAATCATTGTATCGAGCAATAACTCGAGGGGCTTGGATACGAGGTATGTCGCTTTGATCATGAGGCTGAGGACGGGCGCGAGATAGCTCGCCCACATCAGAGGATTCTTGGCGAACAGCGCCTGCGGTATCACTTCACCCAAAATCACAATCAATAGGGTACTTAGTATGCCGGCAATCAGCCCGCCAAAGTAGGTCTCAAGGACGAGAGAAGTAGCCGAAACAGCAGCGACGTTGGCCAACAGGATACTGGCGAGCGTTAGATGCGTTCTTTGTTTGAGCGGCAGAACGCGTTTGGCCTGCCGATTGCCCAGGTGGGCTTTGCGCTTCAAATCGGCCATGTCGAGCGACATAATGGCAATATTTAAGCCGGAGCAGATAGCCGAAGCTAGCACCAGTAACGCGACTTCAACGACTACGATTATAAATTCCAAATTAGGCTGCTTCTTGGGCGGGTATGGTTGGCATGTTTGAGACTATTGTACAGAGCCTGGCCGGCACTTGGCAACTGTCGCGTCAGTTTAATGTGGTAGGATATTAGCAAATGCTTCGACACTTTGGATTTTCTGGGCTATTGACAGTTGCCGCCATAATCACGGCCTTTTTTATGTTTGGCCCCGGCGGTGCCGTTGCCGCGGTAGTATTAATCGCCATCGAAGTCGCTTTTAGCTTCGACAATGCAATCTTAAATGCCAAGATCTTGGAACGCTTGCCGCTAATCTGGCGCAAACTTTTTCTAACGGTCGGCATGCTGATTGCTATCCTGGGCATGCGTTTTATATTCCCCATTGCCATCGTCGCCATCACCGCCCACTTGAGCTGGAAGACAGTGATTGATGACGCCTTGCACCACCCGACTGTCTACGCTGAGTATCTGCACGCTGCCCACGCCAGTATCGCGGCCTTTGGCGGGGCGTTCCTGCTGACACTGACGTTTTACTTCTTCCTGGACCATAAACGCGAGATTCTGTGGCTCCATCACCTGGAGCGACCTTTGCAGCGATTGGGTGGAGCCATTTGGATCGCCCCGCTGGCCGGCCTGCTCGTGGTGGGCGCGGCGGCGGCGCTGGCGCCCGACAGCGGCGTAGTCATTCGGGCCGGCGCGATAGGCGTAGTCTCATACGTAGTTCTCAAGCTATTTATCGACGTCTTGGCTCGACTCACGGGTGACGACAGTACACAGATGTATTCCGGCTGGGGGGCGCTCTTGGCCTTCATATACCTTGAGATGCTCGACGCCAGCTTTAGCTTCGATGGTGTGCTCGGGGCCTTTGCGATTACCGATAAAGTGATACTGATCGCTCTGGGGCTGGGCGTTGGCGCAATTTGGGTGCGCAGTTTAACCGTCTACCTCGTCGAAAAGGGCACACTGAGCGAACTCATCTACCTTGAACACGGCGCCCACTATGCCATTCTGGTGCTGGCCGTAGCGTTACTGGCGAGCGTATTTTTCGAAATACCGGATGCCGTCACGGGGGTCGTTGGCCTGGGTGTCATTGGTGCCTCGTATATTGCTTCACGGGAATTCATCCGCAACAAGGCCGCTCTCAAAACTGGCTTGGCCCGGCGCTGAGTACGCGATGAGCCCGATTGCTTATGTCTGGCATCGTTTGCTTAAGCGCCCCTATCGTCTGGCCAGCGCTACCGATAGCGGCAGCGGGCATGTTGTCGTTTTGCTGCACGGTATTGGTCGCTCGGGGAGTGTCTGGCGGTACGTCGTGGCGGCCCTGCTGGGCATGGGGAATTGCCGGGTGGTGGCCTATGATTTGCTGGGGTTTGGGGCTTCGCCGAAACCGGAGTGGCTCGACTATACGGTCGATGATCACGCCAGTAGTGTCATTGCCAGCCTGCTTGGCCTCCATGCCCGGGCGCCGGTCGTACTGGTTGGACATTCGATGGGGTGCCTGGTGGCGGTGCGGGTCGCTTACCGGCGGCCAGATCTTGTGAAGCAGCTCGTTCTCTATGAAATGCCGCTGTACGACGGCTTACCGGACAAACGTAGGTACCGACTGCGGTTGGATTGGTACTTTAAGTTTTTTGAGCAGATAACCCAGCTCAATCCGACATTTAACCCGGACAGCGCTCGTTTGGTCGAGCGCCTGGCGCGCCGGGTGGTTGGGGTGGAAATTAACGCCGAAACCTGGCAGCCGTTCATAAAGAGCTTGCAACATACCATCATGGAACAGACAGCAGCGGCCGACATCCAGGCGCTCGAGATGCCGATGGATGTGATCTATGGTTCGCGTGACATGCTGGTGATACGCGGGAAGGTAGCCCACATATTCAAAACGGCGGCGTCAAATATTACGGTGCACACGATTCGAGAGCGCCATGTTATTTCCCATAAGGCCAGCCAGTTTCTGGTCGAACGTATCGCTACCGCCCTCGCGGCTACCACGAACCGAGCTGGCCATAGTCGGTTGCGAGATATCCTGACAGGTTCTAAATAATCGGCCCGAATCGGGGCTTATTTGGAGCTGTCTGCCGCCCAGTTTGATGTAGAATTTGCTAAGGTCCAGATGGGCACATGCTGCAATTGGCCAGCTGTATGATTTGCCATTGAAATTTGAAACCAACAGGCATACTCTGATTAGTAGGAAGTGTGATGCTTCTCTGATCCGGGAATATTTCTCCCGGATTTTTTTATTACCGACAATTTAAACAGAGGCCGCGAATCTCCAGCTGGTGGTCGCGCGCGTCAAAGTTGTGCTGCTGCGCCAGACGGGTGAGCTGCGCTTCTAGCACCAGGTCTTCGGGCAGGGGCGTGACGGCGCTGCAATGCAGACACGTCAAGTGATGGTGGTGGTCTTGAAAGGCATTGCTCAGCTCCAGTTTGTATTTCCAACCAATTTGCAGGCGTTGCACAATCCCCAACTGCTCAAACAATCGGACGGTTCGGTAGACGCTGGCCCGGTCGATAGTGATTCGACAGCGGCTAACGAGCTGCTGCATGGTTTGGGGCTCGCGGTTAGCCAAAGCCTGGTAGACGGTGTGGCGCGCCGTTGTGACGTGCCGGTGGCTGGATTTGAGCGTCCGTTCGAGGGCTGGGTTACTGTCTGTCATGTTGCAAATGTAACACAAATTGCGACAAATTTGCAATTTAGCGAACCACGCGACTATTCTTAGCACATGCTACCTATCATGCTTTCGGCAACAACCTTCGTCTCGACATTACTGGGAGGGCTCTTCGCGTTTCGTAATAGGGACCACTTACATCGCATTTTGGGCTACACGGCCGGGGTGTTACTCGGAGTGGTAGCGTTTGACTTACTCCCGGAGATATTTAAAATACTGTCGGCCGAGCACCTCAACTCGACTGGTCCGATGATTGCCTTGGTGGCTGGATTCCTGCTATTTCACATTATTGAAAAAAGCCTGCTCATCCACCATTCCCAAGAAGACGAGTATACGTTGCACAACCATCCGCACGTCGGCGTGGCTAGCGCAGTCGCTCTGATTGGGCACAGTTTTTTGGACGGTGTCGGTATTGGGCTGGGTTTTCAGGCTGGAACGGGCGTCGGTATCGCCGTGGCGATCGCGGTGATTGCCCATGATTTCACCGACGGGCTCAATACGGTTAATTTTATGTTGGTAAATAAGAATAGCTCAAAACAAGCTGTAGGATTTTTGATAGCTGACGCGGTAGCGCCGGTTTTGGGGGCGGCGTCAACGTTAGTTTTTCACTTGTCCGACGCCGGGCTGGTGCTGTATCTTGGGTTCTTTGCCGGGTTCCTGCTCTACATTGGCGCCAGCGAAATTCTGCCCGAGGCCCACAGCAAGCATTCGAGTTACTGGACGATCGGCCTGACGATCGTCGGAGCCCTCAGCATCTTCATTATCACGCGCTTCATGTAAAAACCCAGGGTTGCGGCCCATCGTCAGCAAACGTACCTAGCAAATAGTCAAACTAGAGCTTGGGAGCGGCTCAGCCTGCAAGGTGCTAAACTTAAGTCATGATTGTCGCAGTTATCGTCCTTGGGGTTCTTGTGCTGGTATTGCTCGGTGTCATCCTGCGCCACTCGGCCACGCCGGCAGTAGATAGTAACAGTGCCTTATTACTCAAGCAAGACCTCGCCCAATTGAGCGGCGATATTACCAAGCTCAAAGACGGTATCCAGACCCAACTGACCGATCGGCTCGACAAAAGCCAGGCTATGATGATGGGCAGCCTGCAGCGCCAGTTCAGCGAGAGCACTAAACTGATCACCGAAGTTACTCGTAATTTAACCGAGCTCAAAGAATCCAACAAGCAGGTTATGGGCATCACCGACGAGCTACGCACCCTCCAAAACGTCCTGCAAAATCCCAAACAGCGCGGCGTGCTCGGTGAGTATCACCTGCGCTCGGTGCTCGAAAACGTCCTGCCGCCCGAACGCTTTAAGCTACAGTACAAAATCGGTAAAGACGACGACGGCAAAGACCTGATTTGCGACGCTGTCGTGCTGCTCGACAAGGGCATCATGCTGCCGGTCGATTCGAAGTTTAGCCTCGAAAACTACAATCGGTTGATTGTCGAAAAAGATAAAACCCGCCGCGAAGCCCTCGTCCGCTTGTTTAAATCCGACCTCAAAAACCGTATCGACGAAACCGCCAAATACATCCGGCCCAAAGACGGCACCATGGACTTTGCCTTTATGTTCATCCCCAGCGAAGCCATCTACTACGACCTGCTGATTAACAAAATCGGCGCGGCCGACACCAGCGCCCGCGATATGATCGAGTACGCCTTTCGCGATAAGAACGTCATTATTGTCAGTCCAACCAGCTTTATGGCGTACTTACAAACGGTATTACAGGGCTTACGCAGCCTGCAGATCGAAGAGACTGCCAAAGAGATTCAGCAGCGCGTCGGTGAGCTCGGCCGCCACATCAACACCTACGAAAACTTTATGCAAAAACTCGGCAACAGCCTCGGCGCCACTGTCGGTCACTACAATAGCGCCCACAAAGAACTCAAAAAAGTCGATAAAGACGTCCTGAAGATCGCTGGCACCTCACCAGCCGTCAAACCCCTCCTAATCACGCGCCCCTCCGACGACGAGTAAAGAGTTACCTGTAGTCATCGCCTTAAATATGAAGCTTCAGCCTAGATAGCTTCTTAGGGAGTTCACTTATTGTTATAGTTATGAGGATGACAAATTTATATGATGAGTTATCTGCTCATCAACTAGACAAAAAAGACAAACGTATCTTCGGTCTTGTACTGCAGGGTGGCGGTATGCGAGCCGCCTATTCAGCGGGAGCAATTGCCCCATTAGTAACATACGGCTTCTCCAATGCGTTTGAACATGTTATTGGCTCGAGTGCCGGTGCGATTAATGGGGCCTATTTTATTGGTGCTGATGCCGAGACACTACACACCTATACCGATGACCTGACAAATAAAAACTTTGTTAATCTGTTACGACGTGACAAAAAAGTAGACATCGACTATCTCGTCGATTTGGTAATGAAACATAAACGACCGGTCAATATTCCTAATTTGCTTGAGGCTCGTACCAAGCTTCATGTAGTTATGACAGACGCCCTTAGTGGCAAAAAGGTCGTACTATCTGACCATCACAAGTTTGTCGATATATACGAAGAGTTTCGCGCGACCGCCGCTTTGCCACTTCTATACGATAGACCAGTTTTAGTCGGGAAACGCTGGTATATCGACGGTGGCGTATCGGACTTATTGCCAATCGACGTAGCCATTAAGTTAGGTTGTACTGATATTGTGGTCGTCATGACACAACAGATTGATAATTATCACTTTGGCAGAAAACATCAGCGCCTAGTGAAACACTTAATAAAGCGTTTTGCCAAAAACCAACCCCTTGGGGTGCGAAACACATTACCGACAAATGAACGATTGTTGCAATTAAATTTGCGACGGCTTAGGCACCCTCTGAAAAAGACACGCCTTTATATTATGGAGCCAAGTAAAAATGATTTTCTCATTAGCTTAGCTACTATCGATAAGCCCAAAGTCGAAGCGCTGGCACAACTCGGCGTTACCGATATGGACGCTTTTCTCCATAAATCCCTCGAGTTAAAAAATTCGAAGATCGTCCACTAGGGGAAGCTAGCTTTGTGGTTTGGGCTTGTGGTGGAGCAGGTCGATGGCCAGGGCGGCGGTCCAGGAGAAATTGGCGGCGCCGGCGGCCGTGCCGTCGCGTGGGTCAAAGTATTCGTAACAGCCGCTTTTGGTAACCATCTCGAGCGTGCTTTCGCGCAGGGCGGCGGCGTGGTCGTGGTAGCCGTAGCGCTCCAATCCGTCGATGATCAGCCAGTTAATGTTAACCCAGCTCGGTCCTTGCCAGTAGAGCTTCGGCTGAAACCAAAATGAATTCATCGGCACGCTCGGTACGGGATAGGCCGGACCAAAGGAGTGCTCATTTTCGAGTAACTTGACGAGTTTGGCGGCCCGCTCCTTTGTTATGCATCCGGCATAGAGCGGTAGCAGTGTCGCCACGGTTGGAATTTTGAGCAAACGGTGAGTGATGAAGTCGCGCGAGTAGTATTGGGTGGAGTATTCATCCCATAATTGCTCGAGGGCTTTCTCGGTGCGGGCCATTTGCTTGAGCAAATCTTCGGGCAGGTCTTCGCGGAGGCTAGCGGCGATGTGCTGCAAATGCTGGTTGGCGCGGATAAAGATGCTGTTATAGGATAAATCTTCGATGGCAAACATCGAATGGTCGAGAATCTTATTGATGTTGTAAGCTTTGCGGCGCAGGCGGCGCTGAATATCAAACAGCGTCAGAGCTTCGATCGTCGAAAAGCGCTGATCGATCGGCACTGAGTGGGTATCGCGCCGAAACAGGTTAATGACGACGTCGAGCCGCAGCCACTCAACGGCGCGGATCCAGCTGGGTAGGATGTGGTCGTGCATTTCTGCCATCCACGGTGGCGTGTTGTCGAGACCAGTTTCCCAGGGGTGGATCTGGAGCACTAAACCTTCTTTGTGCGGGTCGCGTTCGTGGTAGAGCCATTCGTGGTAAGCCAGCAGGGCGGGGTAGACGGTCTTATACCACGTTCGGCGCTCCGGCCAGGCCAGCTTTTCGCCAATTTTGACGACGGCTTCGGCCAACATCGGTGGTTGGGTGATGCCGGTGGTGGTAATACCATCGGGCGCAAACGGGTTGAGCCAGCTGCGCCACATATTGCGGTCGGTGCGATACTGGGGGTCGCCGCGAAAGATAATGTTCGGTAGCATGCCGTTGTGCCACTGACCGCGCAACAAGCTAAGGACTTCAGTCTGAGCGCGTTGTACGTCCAACTGGCGCAACCCAATCGCCACAAAGCAGCTATCCCACAACCACTGGTGGGGGTAGAGGCCGTGGGCTGGTTGGGTGTAGCTGCCGCGGTCGTTCATGGCGAGCACGTTGCGGGCTTCAGTCAGTAGATCGGGCACGTCCTGCATATGTTTAAAAGTATAACGCAAAGCCGAGTAATCAATGAATATAGCCGGCTAACGATAGTTAGTAAAGCTGATCGGGAAATCGAGGTCCTGGGCGCGCAGCAGTTGCATGACGCCCTGCAAGTCGTCTTTGCTGTTGCTCATAACCCGGACGGAGTCGCCTTGAATCTGCGGTTTGGCTTTGGGATATTGCTCACGGATGAGGGCGGTTAACTTTTTGGCCTTCTCTTGGTCGAGGCCTTGTTTGAGAGGAACTTCTTTAATGGAGCGGAGATTGCTGTCGACGGCGTCTTTGGTGGTATCGAGGAATTTTTGGCTTTGTTCGCGAGCGGCCAGCTTTTTGCGGACGATGTCGAGGATGGCGTCGATTTGCCACTCGCCGCTGCCGGTGATTTTAAACCCAGTTTTTTCGGCATTGAGCCAATCGAGCTCCGCTGGAGTGCCTTTGAAGTCGTAACGGCTGGCGATTTCGCGCTGGGATTGATCGAAGACGTTGTTCATCTCGGCTTTGTCATATTCGCTGACGACGTCAAAAGAAAAGTTTGCCATGCTTCCAGTATAACCCATTGCATGCCTTTTCCCCCGTTACGACCAAGTCTGACGGCACCAGACTCTCGGATCACTCGTTAACATAACCTATGGTTGTGTCTCCTGTCGCGCCGGGAGCTTGGCGCTCATCAGACCGGCGCTCACAACCGGCTAAAAGGTGTGCAATGGGTGCATAAGTATCACAGCTGCAATAACGATTGCTGACTGCTATACTACCAAGTAGATATGAACTATCAACATCCTCAGATTGTCGAAGCTGCGGCACTACTCCGAACCAGGCTTGAAACAATCCAAAACAAACAAGCGATTTTGCGGGCTGCCGAACTGAAAGCCTTGTATGAGCAGCTCAAAACGCTGCCACCCGATCAAAAAGCGGCGTTTGGCGCCGAGGTTAATGCCCTGCGCCTGGAGCTGAGCGGGCTGGTGGCGCAAGTGGAAGACACGGCCGAGCCATTGCCACCGATCGACGTAACAGCGCCATTTGACATAAACGTTGCGCCAACCCATCGGCCTCAACTTTTGCCCAGCGTGGTTGGCAGTACCCACCCGTTGATGCTCGAACTAGCCACCGTGCTCGATATTTTCTATGCCATGGGTTTTACCGCCGTGGAGTCGCCCGAAATCGATGACGATTTTCACATGTTTGGAGCTCTTAATTTTCCCGAAGGCCACCCGGCGCGCGACGATTACGATACCTTTATTACCGAGCAGACTGATGGCGCCGGCAAATCATTCATCGCGCCCGCTCACACCAGCACCATGCAACACCGCGTCTTGCTCGAACACAAAGCCGATCTCGAACGCGGCGTACCGATTGCCGCCGTCATCCCGGGTCGGGTTTTCCGCAACGAAGACCTCGACGCCCGCCACGAGCACACCTTTTACCAACTCGAAGGCGTCTATGTCGATAAGGGCGTCAACGCCGGCCACCTGATCGCTACCCTCAAAACATTCCTGCAGGCTTACTACCAAAAAGACCTGGACGTTAAAACCCAGCCGTTTTATTTCCCGTTCACCGAGCCATCGTTTGAATTCGCCCTGAGCTGCCCGTTCTGTGATAAAAAAGGTTGCCACATTTGTTCGCAATCCGGTTGGATTGAACTGCTCGGTTGCGGCATGATCCACCCGAACGTCCTGCGCGAAGCCGGCATCAACCCCGAAATCTACACTGGATTTGCTTGGGGTGGCGGCATTGAACGCCTGGTGATGATGAAGTACGGCATTGAAGATATTCGCCACTTTGAAAGCGCTAAATTAGATTTTTTGAGGCAATTTTCATGAGTCAGTTGAAGCTAGTCAAAACGCAACCCTTGCTCGAAGAGGTTTTCTTGATTGCTGAGTACATGTATGGCATCCTGGCTGAGCTGCCCGAAGAAGAGGAATGGGCCACCACTGCAAAGCTTCGCTCGAGCTGTCAAGATCTGCTCTATTATGTGGCGCTGGCCGACGGCAACAGTGAACCGATCGGTGCAAAATATGATTGGAGCTCAGCTCATAAATACGCCTCGGCTTTGCGGACACTCTATCGGTTTGCGGGCAAACAAAATTTTGTTGAGTTTGAACCGTCACTTATCGTACGGCTTGATAAGGTAATCGCCGACATCGATACCGCCACGGTTAAAGTATCCGTATGGGCAAAACAGCTTGACCAGCAACAGTTGGCGGATTTACGTGAAAAGTATGAAATTTCTAAGGGAATCAAATAGATGAAAGTTAGCCTGAATTGGATTAAGCAGTACCTGGATTTTGAATTGCCACCCGTCGATGAGCTGGTGGAGAAGATTGGTGCCCAACTCGGCGCCGTCGAAGAGGTGATTGATCTTGGCGCTCGCTACCAAGGTATTGTGATCGCCAAAGTCGCGCAGTGTCGTAAGCTGGAGGATTCTGATCACCTCAATGTTTGTCTGATTGACGATGGTGGTAATACGCCCGATATAAGCCGTGAAGCCAACGGCCTCATTCAAGTTGTGTGTGGTGCCCCCAACGTGCACGTTGGTATGTTCGTCGCTTGGCTGCCGCCGGGATCGACCGTGCCGAGTACCTACGGCAAAGAGCCGTTTGTGCTCGAAGCCCGGATGCTACGCGGCGTGCTCAGTAATGGCATGCTCGCCAGCCCCAAAGAGCTGGCGCTCGGCGATGTCCACGACGGCTTGCTTGAACTCGATGACACCCACAAGCCCGGTGAGGACTTTGCCCGTGTCAGTGAGCTCAACGACACGATCATTGATATTGAGAATAAAATGTTCACTCATCGACCCGATGCGTTCGGTCAACTTGGGGTGGCGCGGGAGATTGCCGGTATCCTCGGCCATGAGTTCCGCTCACCCGACTGGTACACCCTTGCCCCGACGATTGCCGCTAGTAGCGAGCCAACCTTGCCGCTCGAGGTCCAAAATGAGATTCCCGGACTGGTGCCGCGTTTTTCGGCTATCGTGCTCGACAACGTCACGGTCGCCACTAGTCCTATCTGGCTGCAAGTGGCTCTGACGCGCGTCGGTTTGCGCCCCATCAACAATATCGTCGACATCACAAATTATGTGATGCTTTTGACTGGCCAACCGCTCCACGCTTATGATTACGACAAAGTCAAAGCGTTCAGTGACGGCGCTGTGCCGACCATCGTGGTTCGCAATCCGCGGGCCAGCGAGCGTTTGACGCTGCTGAACGGCAAAACAATTGATCCGCGCCAGGAAGCCATCGTGATCGCGACCGACAAGACAATCATCGGCCTGGGCGGCGTGATGGGCGGTGCCGAGACCGAAGTCGACGTCCACACTAAAACGATTATCCTGGAGAGCGCTAGCTTTGATATGTACTCCATCCGGCGGACCAGTATGGCGCACGGTATTTTCAGTGACGCCGTGACGCGCTTCAATAAAGGCCAAAGCCCGCTGCAGACGCTGACTGTTCTGGGTGAGTGCGTCCGATTAGTACTCGAGCTCACCGCTGCCCGCGTTGCGAGTAGCCCGGTCGACAGTAACCACGTGACGCCTATGGCCCAAGAACGCGGCTCGCTCTACCCGGAAATCCACCTGGCAATCAGCTTTATTAACGACCGCTTAGGGCTCGCGCTCTCGGCCGAAGCCATGGCAGCGCTGCTCCAAAACGTCGAATTTCACGTTGATTTCGATGAGAGCTCTTTGACCGTCCAGGCACCGTTTTGGCGGACCGATATCGAGCTTCGTGAAGACGTCGTCGAAGAAATTGCTCGCTTGTACGGCTTCGATAAACTCCCGCTTGGTCTGCCGCTTCGCCCGCTCAGCCCGAGTCCGCATGCCGCACTACTTGATCTTAAGCAAACCATCCGTGCCAGCCTTAGTCAGGCGGGCGCAAACGAAGTCTTGACCTATAGCTTTGTGCACGGCAATCTGCTTGACAGGGTCGGCCAAGATAAAAGCCAAGCCTTCAAACTAGGTAATGCGCTGAGCCCCGATTTGCAATATTATCGCTTGAGTTTGACGCCGAGTTTACTCGATAAAATTCATCCGAACATCAAGGCTGGTTATGACCAATTTGGCGTGTTTGAGATCGGTAAAGCCCATACGCAACAGCACATCGACGCGGCCACTGGCTTGCCAATTGAGCTCGAACGAGTAGCCCTAGTTTTTGCGGCCGACGCCAAGGCCCAGGCTGGTCACCGTGGTGCCCCATACTACCAGGCGCGGGCTTACGCCATGAATCTACTGGCCGAACTCGGCCTAGCTACAGCCACGACTGAGCCGCTGCAACTAGAAACGTACGATGCGCCAGCCAGCGCCCGCGTCGCCTACTTAGAACCGGCGCACAGTGCGACCATTATGTTTGGCGGTGAGGTCCTAGGCGAAGTCGGTGAATACAAGCGGAGCGTCCGCCAGGCTCTTAAGCTCCCGGAGTTTGCAGCCGGTTTTGAGCTGGATCTACTGGCGTTACTCAAGCATTACACGCCGAGCAAGCAGTACACGCCGTTGCCACATTTTCCTAAAGTCACGCAGGATATTTGCTTACGAGTGCCAGCCGATCTACCTTTCCAAGCGCTGCTTAGTTTTATGCAGCAGCAAATTACCGCCCACCAACCGATGAACTCTTTGCCACAACTGACACCAATCGATATCTACCAAAGTCCAAACGATGCCGAGCACAAACAGGTTACGTTCCGACTGAGCGTCGCATCCTACGAGAAAACCCTAACGGATAGCGAAATTAGCCGGCTACTTGATCATGTCGCGCTGGCCAATCACGAGCGTTTTGGTTCCGAGCGCGTCTAGTGGAGCTGCAACCGCTGCTTGACTTCTTTGCCCGCGGTGGTGGTGGTGGTTCTGGCGGTGGCGGTGGCGGCGGCGGAAGTGGTGGCGGTGGTTCCGGTGGTGGTGGCGTTGGTCTGCTGCTGGTAGGTTACGCTCCCGCCCACTTTGCGGGAGCACTGCTGCGGCGCAAGGCCCATAACCCGATTGGGCTCAGCGTGATGGTCGTCGTGACGTTGGCCTACGCTGGTCTATTGTTCGTGATTGGGAGCTGGCTTATCCTGTCCGGCCTGGCTGCTTTGGTAGGTGGACCGATTGGCTACTTCGGCGCGGTTGGCTACGTCGTGAAAGGCTTTCGCAAAAAAGCCGCCCAGGATTTGGTGGTGGCCGCCAAGTTAGACGGTGCCTGGGATCCGGTGGCACTTGAGGCCCGGGTCCGATCCGTGTTTATGGATTTTCAAAGCGATTGGTCGGTCTTTAACGTCGAGCATATGAAAACGTATGTAGCCCCGGCTTACGCTGAACATATGCGCCTGGTGATGGCAGCGATTGGTGTCCGCCAACGCCGTAATCTCGTCAAGGGCCCCACTATACTGGAGCTGTTTCCGGTCGAGGTAGTTGATGCTCCCGAGGACGACCAAGATCGTATTCGCTATTATATCCGGGCCCAGGCTGACGATCAGTTGCTCGAGACTATCAATGGACAGGAAAGTCTGCTGTTTGAGGACAAGAACACGTTCACGGAGTATTGGCGGTTCGTCAGAATCAAGGATAATTGGTGCTTGGAAGGCATTGAACAGGACACCATGGCCAGCCCGGCCGTTTTAGCGCACGGTAATACAATCAAGCAGTTCGCCAGCGCCAATGGGCTGTATTACAGTCCCGATTGGGGTTGGCTGCTGTTACCGCGGCGCGGCCTACTGTTTGCTAAGGGTAAATTTGGTGTTTCAGATATCAACAACCACGCGATCGGCTTGTATCGCAACATCTTGGTTGAGATCTACCGCTACAGCGTAGGCCAGACTAGCGATAGCAAGACCTACACCGTTGCCCAGGCAGCGCTACCCAAACGCTACGATTCTTTAAGTGTCCAAGCCAAAGCGAAAGGCTTTGGGGGCTTGTTTAAGCGGACGCCGCGTGGCTATAACAAGCTGAGCCTGGAGTGGCCCGACTTTAACCGCCGCTACACCGTCTATGCGACTAATGTCGAGCAGGTCACAGTGTTTGAGCTGCTCCACCCTGTCTACATGGAAAAGCTGTTTGCACTGAAGTTCAAGGTCAGCATTGAAGTCGTCGATAACATTGTCTTCCTGTATAGTGACGACCCCAAAGCCAAATATCAAACCATGTTCAATTTACTCAAAGATGCCTTTGAGGAAATGAAGCTATAGATCAGTAAAATCCTATGCTAAGCTAGAAACGTGAAAGACATCTGGCGGATTATCCGCTTTACCCGCGACTTGTGGCCGTATTACGTCGGCATCAGTCTGCTGACCGTCTTGCTGGCTTTAATGGGCGTCATGCAACCGCTGTTGGCCGGCTGGGCGATCAATGAGCTCCGCCATGGCACCAACGCCAACGTCCACTACCTCGTGAGCTTGGCGATGTTTATATTTCTGCTCGACATGTTCTCGACGCTGTTTAGTAATGTCGGCGGCTACTTCGGCGACCAGCTGCAGGGCCGCTTGCAATATCACCTGAGCCACCGCTACTACCAGCACTTGTTGAGCCTGCCGCAGCAGTTCTACGACACTGAGCTGACCGGTAAAATAATCAACCGGCTCAACCGGTCGATTACCCAAATCACCAACTTTTTCCAGTTCATTACCAACAACTTCTTGCAATTAATCTTCACGACGATTTTTACGCTGGCGGTAGCGTTTCACTACAGCTGGCAGGTCGGCGTGCTGCTGGCCTCACTCTATCCAATCTACATTTTACTGACGATTCGGAGCAGCCCAAAGTGGCAGAAGTACCAGACCCGCAAAAACCACAACTTCGATGTGGCGAACGGGCGGTTTGCCGAGGTCATTAACCAAGTCAAAGTCGTCAAAACCTATTTGCAGGAGAAGCGGGAACTTAGTTTGTTCGCTGGACGCTACCAGAACGTCATTGCAATCAACCGGCCGCAGTCCAAGCACTGGCATAGCAATGATGTCTATCGGCGTTCGGTACTCAATATTATTTTCTTGGGCGTGTATTTATTTATTTTTATACAGGGGGCTCACGGCCAGTTGTCGCCCGGCACGGTGGTGGCGCTGATCCTGTTTAGCACTCAAATACGGATTCCGATTTTTACGATCAGCTTTATGGTAGATAACTTTCAACGGGCCGTCACCGATAGCCGTGACTATTTTGCCATCATGGAGACGCCGCCCGCCGTGACCGACCAGGCCGAGGCTCGGACACTTACGGTGAGTGACGCGGCCGTGTCATTTAGCGACGTGGTGTTTGGCTATGACAAGCACAAAGTGCTCAAAGGCGTGAGCTTTGATTTGCCGGCCGACAGCAAGACCGCGCTGGTCGGTGAAAGCGGCGAAGGCAAGACGACGATTACTAGTGTGCTGCTCCGGCTGTATGATATCGACAGTGGCACGATCCGTATCGACGGCCAAGACATCAGTACAGTCAGCCAGTCGAGTTTGCGCTCGAATGTGGCCGTTGTGTTCCAGGAGCCGGCGCTCTTTAGCGGCACGGTCCGTGAAAATATCGCTTACGCCAACCCAACGGCGACGCACCAGCAGGTCGAGGCGGCCGCTAAGGCTGCCAATGCCCATGAATTTATCAGCAGCTTCGATAAGGGTTATGACAGTCAGATTGGCGAGCGTGGGCTGAAGCTGAGCGGTGGTCAAAAACAACGCCTGGCCATCGCCCGGGCCTTATTGAAGGATGCGCCGATCCTCATTCTCGACGAAGCCACCAGCAGTCTCGACAGCAAAAGTGAGCGCTCGGTCCATGAAGCCCTCGAACGCCTCATGAAAGGCCGTACGACACTCATCATTGCCCACCGCCTGAGCACCATCCAAGCGGTTGACCAGATCGTGACAATTAAGCAGGGCCGGGTCGATGAAATCGGCTCACCGCGCGAGCTGGCAGCTAGTCACGGTATTTACGCCCAACTGCTCGAGTTGCAACAGGGCAATAGCGAAGCCGCCAAAAAGAAACTCAAAGACTACGAGATGGCTGCTTAGCTATTCCAGCTTCCCTAATTCGTGTTTACTCGTTACTATAGAGCCATGAGACAAGCCGTTCGCGCCATCGTGCTAAAAGATGATCACCTTTTGATTATGAAACGCAATAAATTCGGCCATGAGTACTACTCGCTGGTGGGTGGTGGTATCGACATGGGTGAGTCGGCCGAGCAAGCGCTCTACCGAGAAGTCGCCGAAGAAACTGGTATCGTTATTCAAAATCCCCGCCTGGTCGTTATCGAGGACGCCGGTTCGATGTACGGTATCCAATACATTTATACCTGTGAGTATGTGAGCGGTGAGCCAATGCTGGCACCGGATTCGGCCGAGGCAAAAATACACGCCGGCGGTCAAAACCTATTCGTACCGATGTGGCTACCACTCGCCGAACTGCCGGCTACTAATGTACTGCCAATTGAGCTTAAGCAATTGTTGCTGGAGAATCTCGCCAACAACTTCCCAACGGCACCAATTACCCTTACGATTAACTCTTAAGTAGGCTATACTACAGGTTGAAATAAGTGGAGGAGACACACTATTATGGCACGCAAACGTGAGCGTATTTTTGCGCTTTTCGGAGCAATATTATTTTTAGGGACATCGTCGGCACTAACTGTGGCGGTCATCATGTCCATGGTGCAACAGAATAATGCTCAGAAGAAAGTCGCGGACGCAACGAAATCACTTCAAACTAAAGCAAAGGACAATAAGAATATGTTACAAGGCACTATACTTACGAATTTCACGCCAGTCAGTCAAATTAGCGAGCTTCAGAAAATCGATACCACTCCCGGCACCGGTCAAGAAGTGAAAGCCGGCGACACCGTCACCGTTGACTACACCGGGGCAGTTGCCGGTACCGGCGTCATCTTCCAGAGCTCAAAAGATAGCGGCCAAACGGCCACGTTCCCGCTCAGCCAAGTCATCGCTGGCTGGACCCAAGGCATCCCCGGCATGAAAGTTGACGGTACGCGCCGTTTGCTCATTCCGGCCGCCCTAGCTTATGGCGCCAACCCACCGAGTGGTTCGGGTATCCCGGCGAACGCTGACCTGGTTTTTGACGTTACATTGTATAAGATTGGCCAGTAGAGGATTGTACTAAAAAACACAATATATAGCGTATTGCTAAATTCATAAGCGCTATATATAATAATTCATGTACACAAATTCGTGAGAGTATTTGGGAATAAAACAGCTCAAAGCGAGCACGTAACATAAAACTAACAAAAGGGTCATCATGCCAAAAAATGTCACTATCTTCACCACTAATACCTGCGGCTACTGCCAGATGGTTAAGAAATACCTGGGCGCCAAAGGCGTTGTTTACGAAGAGGTCAACCTCGATACGTACCCCGAGCGCCAAGCCGAAGCCATTAGCCTGAGCGGCGCCATGACGGTTCCCGTCACGGTCGTGACTCAAGAGGATGACAGTCAAGACGTTATCGTTGGGTATAATTTAGCCAGGCTTGCCCCGGCCGTCGCCTACGCAGCTTGAACGTAACGTCCGCCCGTACGGCACACTACGCCTGAGACGGTAGCGTTCAGACAATTTAAAAGCGGCCTTTAGCCGACGCTACTTTCAATTGGGTGAATTCTCTACTTTTTACCAATATAATTTATGTACAGCCGCGGCCATGCCGTAGAATAGGATGATATGACAGAAGACAAGACCACCGCGGCAGTAAGCGCTGCTAGCCCCACCGCCCAGAGTACAAGTAATGAGACCTTGCTCAATCTTCTCAAAGTTAGCCCCTCGCTAGAACCGACAGCGGCCGTGCCGACCCACGAGGTAGTTATTATTGGCGCCGGCCCGGCCGCTCTGACAGCCGCTATCTACACCACGCGCGAAGACATTCAGACACTGCTGTTTGAGCGTGGCGTCGTCGGCGGCCTCGCGGCTGTCACCGATAAAATTGATAACTACCCCGGGTTTCCCGATGGCGTTGAGGGCTTAAAGTTAGCCGATGATTTGCGCCGCCAAGCTGAACGCTTTGGTGCGGTTATTGAGCTCGGCGAAGTTACCGGCATCCACGACGAAGGTAAATATAAGCGTCTGGAGACAACCAGCGGCGATATGCTCGCCCGCGTGGTGTTGATAGCCACTGGCAGTGATTATAAAAAAATCGGTGTCCCCGGCGAAGTTGAATACTACGCCCGCGGTGTTCACTATTGTGCCACCTGCGACGGCGCCTTTTACCGGGAAAAGCGCTTGTGCGTGGTCGGCGGCGGCAACTCGGCCATCCAAGAGGCTATCTTCCTGACGCGTTTTGCCAGCCATATCGATCTGTTAGTCCGCTCCACCATCAAAGCCAGCGACGTTTTGCAGCATGATATGCAAAAGCTGGTCGAAGCTGGCAAGATTACCGTCCATTTACACACCACAACTGATGAGATTGTGGGCGTTGACCGTTCGGTTACTAAAGTGCTCGGTACCAAAGACGGCCAAAAAGTTGCGTTTGAAACTGATGGTGTCTTTGTGTTTGTCGGCCTCGAACCGAACTCGCAATTCCTGCGCACCACTCCCATCTTGATGGACGCCATCGGCTTCGTCCTGACTGACGCTAATTTGCAAACGAACATGAACGGTGTGTTTGCCGCCGGCGATATCCGCTCAGGCGCTACCATGCAAATTGCTTCCGCCACTGGCGAAGGCGCCACTGCCGCTCTCAAAATTCGCGAGTACCTCGAGGGTCACCCGCATCCGATTCAGAACTAAGCGACAAAACTAAAGGTGGCTATAACCAGGGAAGCTGTCACGCACAACTTGATCTACCCGCAAGCCAGCGGTGATCAGGTCTGCCGCCAGACTCTCGGTCATGGCTTCGGGGCCCGAAACGTAGACCAGCGTATTGGCGGTGGGTTGTTGCAGCCCGATAATCATCTCGGCATCGATCTGGCCGCGTTCGCCGCCCCACGCGGCTGAGGGTTCGCGAACGACAATGGTCACGTACTGTTTGGCGGCCCCGAACGTATCAAGAAACGCAATATCGTCTTCGTTACGTACCGCGTAGAGAACTTTTATGGGGCGCTGTTCATCAGTATCGATCAGCCACTGCAAGATACTGTGCACGGGCGTGATGCCGATGCCGCCGGCCACAAACGTCAATGGCGTGTCGACGTTTCGGGGTAGCACAAAGTCGCCCATGGCAGCGCTCATGGTGAGCTCAGCACCGGGCGTGAGGGCTTGCAGGGCTGCTTTGAAACTGCTCCCGTCGGTGCTTAGTCGAGTCGTAATGCCGAGGAGCGCTTGGCTGGGCGAGGAGGAGAGGCTGAACCAGCGCTTGATGCCACGCGAGTCAGGGTTATCGTGCGGCAGGGTCAGCTCGATGAACTGCCCGGCGCTGTAGCGTAGCGGCTCGGCTGACCGGAAATAATAAGTCTTGATTGAAGCTGTCTCGGTGACGGCGTGATCAAAGGCTATACGCATTGTATTAGTATAGCCTAGTCTTCAAAGCGGTCGGGAAAATCAGTAATGACGCCGCTCAGGCCGTATTTAGCAAGTTTGCGGGCTCGGCTCGGCTGGTTAATCGTGTAGGGGGAGAGCTCGTAGCCACGAGCGGCGACACTGCGTACAAAGCCGCTCCAGAGCCAAGTCTCGTTCATGCTGAGGCGTTTGGTGCCGAGCCGACGGGCCCGGGAGATGGCCCGGAGGCCGCTCCAGCGTTCGATAATGACCTTTTGTATAGCGGGCAATTCCCGCTCGGCGGCCAGGAGTGTGGGCCAACTAAAGGAGCCGATCAGAAAGTCGGTTGGCTCCCAGCCGGTGGCGAGGAAGTGTTTTATAACGATAACCGCTGGGTGAATGACGACGGTCGGTTTGATTTCGAACTGGATCGGGACTGCCCGGTTGACAGCCAAAATGGCATCGTCCATACGCGCCAAATCGGGTTTGTGCTCACGGAGCTCGGCTAGGGTGTGCTGCAGTACGGCTATTTTATTGCCAGCATGATCAATCAAGTGGTCATCGTGCGAAAGCACCGCCACATGGTCTTTGGTAACATGTACGTCGCACTCAATTTCGTCGACATTGTGCTCGATGGCTTTTAAGAGCGAAGCAATCGTATTCTCCGGTGCCAAGCCGCGGGCGCCGCGATGGCCAATAATTTTTAGACGAGTCTTCATGTATTACTTTCTGCTGACTTTTTGGGGAAGCCGAGTTGGCGGGGGAGAGAGATATGGAATTGGTTCACTAGTAGTAGTGTACAATATTTTTAAACGGGCAAAAGCATAATAAGGAGTTATCATGGCAGATTTCAACAAAGTTCTAGAAACCGGTGATTATCAAAACGGCGTCGTTAATACAGTGGTCGAAATCCCCCAAGGCAGCTTCCTCAAAATTGAGTGGGATCGGGCGCGCGCCTGTTTTATGCTCGACCGGGTTGAACCGGCTATTTTTGCCAAACCGGTGAACTATGGCTTTATTCCTCAGACGCTCGATGAAGACGGCGACGAGCTCGATACCCTGGTAGTCTGCGCCGAACCAATCCCGACCGGCGTCTGGCTGCAGGCTAAGATTATCGGTATCATGAACTTTGAAGACGGCGGCGAAGCCGACCATAAGGTCGTGGTCGTCCCGGTTGACGACCGCAACACCGGCGATAGCATCAATTCACTAGCTGACCTCGGCGAGCGCTGGCAGCAGCAAATCACCGAGCACTTTACCCACTATAAAGATCTCAAGCAGCCCGGCACCACTACGGTCCTCGGCTGGGGCGATGCCGCCGCTGCTAAGGTTATCATCGCCGAGTCAATCACGCGCTACCAGGCCACGCTAAGATGACCGCCGAGCGCAGCCCAGTCGGCAGCGTCAACGAGCAATTGGTGTCAGTCGCGGAGTTATCGCACGCGTTAGCGCACTCCACAGAACAGTTACGCCTCGCCGTAGGCGAGCTCGTGGGCAGCCAAGTGCTGGTCGAAGGTCGCCCGTCGTGGGTCAAGTTCAATCAAACCCCCGACCCGGGTAGCGGCCGCCCCAGGAGCGCCTACGGGCCACTGTCTGAACGGGAGCCACTGAGGTGCTTGGGCGAAGTCAAGGAGGCCTGTCATGGCTTTATTGAGGTCGCTCTTGTATCGCCCTCCACGGCAGTGGGCGACTTTACTGCGTACTCATTCAGGCTCGCCAACTTGGTGAGCATCACTCCTGTCGAATCCGCATCCGAATAATAGCCTTGTAAAACAACCACAAAAAGCGAATAATACGGCAATCATTTAATCAACAAATAAATATGAAGCACGATTATTATCCACAACCGCCTTGTCGGGCTATCCGGTCGGTGAAACTGGTTATTTCCAACCGGGCCGGGGAGTACTTGCTACTGCGGCGGGCGGCGGCTGATCGGAATCGACCGGGGACTCTCGATCTGGTTGGTGGTGGAGTAGAACTCCTCGAGTCGCCCCGACAAGCGGCCATCCGCGAAGTTAGGGAGGAATTGGGCATTATGCTCGGCGAGGATCAAATTAGATTGATATATCCCGTTCGTCGACCAAGCTCGCATGGACATATCAATGAACGCCACTTTGGGCATGTCGTATTGTCGGATGTCAATCCGCCGATCGTCTTGAACCCTGGAGAGCACAGTAGTTACCTGTGGGTACCGCACGACGAGGCCCTTGCCAGTTTGACTCACCCGCCTCTGCGTGAGGGGTTTGTGTTCGCGACCGGCAACTTAGCACTACAGCACGCTTAGATACGGCGCTTGCATCGGCTAGCGGCTGATTATACAATAGAACCATAAGCTTATAAGAGACACTCAAAAAGGATATACCCAATGAAGACACGACTCGCAATTAACGGCTTTGGACGGATCGGGCGCAACGCCTTCAAAGTCGCCTTTGCCCGCACCGATATCGACATTGTCGCTATTAATGATCTGACCGACACCAAGACCCTCGCGCACTTGCTCAAATACGACAGCAATTACGGCACCTATGCCCACGAAGTCGGGCACGATGAAACCGGCATTATTGTTGACGGCAAACACGTGCTGGTGCTAGCGGAGCTCGACCCTTCAAAATTGCCGTGGGCTGCGCACAACGTCGACGTCGTCATCGAATCGACCGGCTTTTTCGTTGACCCGGCTAAAGCCCGGGCGCATATCGACGCCGGTGCTAAGAAGGTTGTCCTGTCGGCCCCCGCTAAGGGCGACGGCGCCACCACGATTGTGCTCGGTGTCAACGAAGACAAGCTGGATGGCGCCAGCGATATTATCAGTAACGCCAGCTGTACGACCAACTGTATTACGCCAGTCGCCGCAGTTATCGAGAGTCACTTTGGCATCGAAAAAGCCATGATGACCACTATCCACAGCTACACCGCCAGCCAGAAATTGCAGGATGCCCCAGCCAAGGACCTTCGTGAAGCCCGCTCAGCGGCCGAAAACATTGTCCCTACCACCACCGGTGCCTCAATCGCCGCCGGCCAAGCGCTGCCCGCCTTGGTTGGCATCTTCGGCGGCCTGAGCGTGCGCGTTCCTACCCCCGTTGTCAGCCTGAGCGACTTTGTGATCATTACGAAGCGCAATGTTTCGGTTGAAGAAGTCAACGAAGTGTTTAAGCAGGCCGCCACCGAACCCTATTACCAGGGTATCCTCGGCGTAACCGAAGAAGAGCTCGTCAGCAGTGACTTTATTGGTAATAGCCACAGTTGTATCGTTGACCTCAACCTGACGGCTGTCGTCGCCGGCAATATGCTTAAAGTCGTCGCCTGGTATGACAACGAATGGGGCTACAGCAATCGCCTGGTAGAAGTCGTCGCCGATACCGGCCGCTTGCTGCACAAGGGCGAAGCCCACGACCACGAGTAGACATGACGGCGAACGTAATTGCACCGGCCCCTAATTCAAATAAACCGAGCAGTGCCGCGGGATTGCGTGCTCCGGCCTATTGGCTTGGCCTCGGGCTACCGCTCCTGGCTTGGGCGGCCTATACGTACTACAGCGCAATGTCGGCCGGTGGCCTGATAAGCTTGTTTGGTGTATTGGCGTTGCCGCTCCTATTGTTCATCGGTACTGTTATTACCCTACCAGCGGCAATCATACTCATTAAACGTTTAATTCAGAAGAAGGTAGCATGAAGATATTTATCGGCGCTGACCACAACGGCTTTCAACTTAAACAAGATTTGACGAAGTTTTTGGTGGCGGCCGGCCACGAGGTCATCGAAGAGGGCAACGTCATGAGCGATCCCAATGATGATTTCCCGCAGTTTGCCGGCCGAACGGTCAACGACTTACTGGCGAGCGGTGATAGTGAGGCTAGAGGGCTGCTGATTTGCGGCAGCGGCCAAGGTATGTGCATGGCGGCTAATCGTTTTAAGGGTATTCGGGCCAGCTTGTGCTGGAATCTGGAAGAAGCCCGGGCCAGCCGCAACGACGACGACAGTAACGTGCTGTGCTTGTCGGCGCGTTCGCTGACGCTAGCCGAAGCCGAAGCTATCATCACGGCATTTCTAAATACGCCATTTGCCGAGGCGCCACGGTTTGTCCGCCGCTTGCATGAACTCGATCAGCTAGGTTAGCCTACTATGCCAATCATTTGCCCCACGGTTACCGCCGAAACCCCCCATGAATACAAACGGCAGCTGTTGCGCTTGCAGCCATTTGCTGAGCGCGTGCACGTCGATTTGATGGACGGTCAGTTTACGCCGACGACCTCGCCAGCGCTCGATGAAATTTGGTGGCCATCGGACATGACGGTTGATATCCATTTGATGTACCAAAACCCAATGGACTATATTGACCAGCTCATCAAACTCCGGCCGCGTCTGGTTGTCATCCACAACGAAGCCACGGTGCACCACATGCACTTTGCCGCCCGGCTGCACCACGCTGGCATTTTGGCCGGACTGGCGATTTTGCACGATACGCCAGTTGAATACGCCTATCAGATCATGCACAGTTTTGATCACGTGCTCGTATTCAGTGGCCACCTCGGCTATCATGGCGGTGTGGCCGACCTCGGGCTACTCGATAAGGTACAAAAGATTCGGGCCCATCACCCCGAAGTTGAAATCGGTTGGGACGGCGGCATCAACGATCAAAACATCCAGGCGCTTACCGCCGGTGGTGTCGAGGTTCTGAACGTCGGTGGCTTCGTGCAGGGCGCAGACAATCCGGCCCAGGCCTACAAAATCTTGGCGACCAAAGCAGGTAGTAGGCGTGAATAAGTGCCCGAAACGGGATAGTTTGGTACAATCATTAGCATAATGCAACAAAAACTACCGATTGCGCAACTTGAGAACATTGCCACCATTATCCGCGAGGATATTATTAAGATGCTGGAGCACGCCGGCAGCGGCCACTCGGCCGGTCCGATGGGTCTGGCCGATATTTTTGCAGCGCTGTATTTTGACGTACTGCGGCACGACCCAAAAAACCCCGACTGGAGTGAACGTGACATCTTGCTGCTCAGCAACGGCCACTGCGTCCCGGTGCGCTACGCGGCGATGGCACAAGCCGGTTACTTTGACCGCAAGGAGCTCATGACGTTACGCAAGCTCGGCTCCCGTTTGCAGGGTCACCCGGAACGTACCCGTTTGCCGGGGCTGGAAACCACCAGCGGCCCGCTCGGGTGTGGCTTGAGCCAAGCCTGTGGCATTGCGCTCGCCCAACGGATGGACGGCCTTACCCATCGCTGGGTGTACGTCGTGATGGGCGACGGCGAGATCGATGAAGGCAATATATGGGAAGCGGCCATGCTCGCCAGCAAGTATCGGTTGAATAACGTTATCGCCATCCTCGATCGCAATAATATCCAAATCGACGGCCCCACCGAAGACGTGATGCCACTCGAAGACCTGCGCGGCAAGTGGGAGGCGTTTGGTTGGCACGTACTCGAGATTAACGGTAATGACGTCGAGGCGGTCATCGACGCTTGCGCCATGGCCAAATCGATTGTCGAGAAGCCGGTCATGATCATTGCCCATACTATTCCAGGCAAAGGCGTCGATTTTATGGAAGGTGACTTCCATTGGCATGGTATGCCACCTAACCCCGAACAGGCCAAAAAAGCACTGCACGAACTGCGGACGCTGGGCGGTAAGATTCGGGGTGAGCATGAGTAGTTCGACGGCCCGCTACCGTCGCCAGTACTTGCATCGCTCTCGGAGCGTGATACTTTGGAGTTGGGCCGGGGCCCTTGCCAGTCTGGCCTTAGTGTGGCCGGCGTTGCTTATGCTGGGCGCTGATCTGAGCGGTTTACGCTCTTGCAGTGTCAATAATTCCGGGCTGACCAACAGTAGCTGTGGTAAGCAATCGCTGAACCTCGGCGACTTTATTATATTGATTTTAGTGCTGAGCGTCGGGGTGTTGGCCGTCGCTGCCGCCACGCACGCAATCCGCATGACAAGGAGGGTTACATGAGCGATTACCACTTGGTAGATATATCCAAAGCACTGACGAGCGAACCAATTCGCAAGGGCTTTGGCCGCGGCTTACTGGCAGCGGGCAAGCTTGACGGCCGCGTCGTTGCGGCCTGTGCCGATCTGACCGACTCGACGCAGATGGGTTTATTCAAAGCCGAATTTCCTGAGCGCTTCGTCGAGGTCGGTATCGCCGAACAGAACCTCGTCACGGTCGGTGCTGGCCTGGCGGCCGGCGGTAAGATTCCCTTTGTTTCGAGTTATGCCGCCTTCAGTCCGGGGCGCAATTGGGAGCAGATTCGAACCACGATATGTCTCAACGATCGCCCGGTCAAGGTTGTTGGCTCGCACGCCGGTATCAGCGTCGGTCCGGACGGGGCCACCCACCAAATGCTCGAAGATATCGCCTTGATGCGTGTCCTGCCCAATATGGTTGTCATTGTACCGGGCGATTCAGTCGAGGCTGAAAAGGCGACATTGGCTATGGCCCGTGACAGCCGACCAAACTACTTGCGCCTAGCGCGCGAAGCGACACCGATTTTCACCACCGCCGAAACTCCGTTTGAAATTGGTAAGGCCTATGTCTACGAACAAGGGGTCGACGTGACAATTATTACCACTGGCGCGCTGACGTATCAGGCGTTGAAGGCCGCCGCTCTGCTCTATAAGGACGGCATTGAAGCCGAGGTTATCCACGTACCAACCATTAAGCCACTCGACGAAGCGACAATCCTCAAAAGTGTTCGTAAAACCAAGTGTGTCGTCACGGCCGAAGAAGGCCAAATTATTGGCGGTTTGGGTGGTGCGATTGCCGAATTGTTGGCCGAGCACTGTCCAGCCCATCTAAAACGCATTGGTATGCAAGACCGCTTCGGTGAATCCGGCGAACCAGCCGAACTCTACACCTACTTTGGCCTTGATGCCGAGCATATTCGCATGGCTGCCCACGAAGTCACTCAAAAGAAATAATAGGAGAAACTATGCCCCTTACCTTACGCCAAATTCGTATCAACTGTGAGCAGGCCCGCGCCCGGATGGCTCAGGCCCGTGAGCAACACTGGGCGTTCGGAGCTTTTAACCTCGACGACGAAGCGACGCTCAAGGCTGTTGTGTTGGCAGCTAGCGCCAAGCAAGCGCCGGTACTCGTAGAAGTCAGTCAGGGTGAAGTCGATGATATCGGCATCGATAACGTGCGTGATCTCGTTGATAACTTCAAATATACCTACGGTGTTGAAATGTATATCAACCTCGATCATAGTCCGAGTGTCGAGGCTGCCATGGCCGGTATTGAAGCTGGTTTTGAGTTTGTGCACATTGATGTGTCGCAGGCCAATCACGATGCTAGTGATGAAGAGATTGTCGCGGCCACCAAGGCCGTCGTCGATTACGCTCAGCTGACCGGTGCGATCGTCGAGAGTGAACCCCACTACTTCGGTGGTTCTTCCAATGTTCACGCTGAAGCGATTAACTATGATGAAATCAAAAAAACGTTTAGTGACCCGGAAACTGCGCGCGCCTTTGTGGCGGCGACGGGGATCGATACCTTCGCGGCCGCCATCGGTAATCTGCATGGCAAATATCCGGTGCCCAAGGTGCTCGACCTCGAGCTATTGCAGCGATTACGCGAGGCGCTTGATTGTAACCTATCGCTGCACGGCGGCAGCGGCACGCCGGGCCACTACTTCCGTGATGCCGTCAAAATCGGTGTCACCAAAGTTAACATTAATTCTGATATGCGCTTTGCCTATCGGACGGCGCTCGAGAAGATTCTCAAGGAAAACCCCGACGAATACTCGGTGGCAAAGCTGATCGGCAAGGAAGTCGTGCCCGCGGTCCAAGCCGTCGTCGAGAGTAAACTCGCAGATTTCAATTCGGCCGGTCGCGCCCTCAGCTTCTAGAACAAGATGAAGGTTGCTATTTCGGCCCGCGGTGTGTGACAATAAACATAACAACTATAAAGAGGGTGGGAACGTGGCACAAAAACTAGATGTCCTCAGTATTGGTGATATCGTCACCGACGCTTTTATAAAACTGTATGACGATCAGGCGCACGCCTACAAAAACGAGCATGGTAAATGGCTGGCGATGAAGTACGGCACGAAGTTGCCCTTTGATCATGTCGAAGTATTGCAAGCCGTGGGAAACGCCGCTAACGCCGCCGTCGCCTTTTCGCGGCTCGGCCTGACTACGGGACTCGCTACCAATGTCGGTGGCGATCAGGAGGGGCGCGACATGATTGCCGCTCTGCACAAGGAGCACGTTGACCACCGCTTTGTCCGCATTAACCCGGACAAAAAGAGTAACTATCACTACGTTCTCTGGTACAAAGAAGAACGGACAATCCTCATCAAGCACGAAGAGTACGACTACCACTGGCCATACTTGCACCCAGCCGATATCCCGCGCTGGGTCTACTTCAGTTCAATTAGTCAACACGCCATGGAGTATCACGATATGGTCGCCGACTGGCTCGAACAAAACCCTGAGGTTAAAATGGCCTTTCAACCAGGTACCTTCCAGATGGAAGCGGGCGTCGAGCGCTTGGCGCGTATCTATGCTCGGACTGAGGTTATCGTCCTGAACCGCGAAGAAGCAGTCTTCGTCAGCGGCGGCAACTACGACGATCTTCATGATCTATTCAATCGTTTGCACCAGATCGGCCCGAAAATTGTCATTATTACCGATGGACCAGATGGGGCCTACGCCTCGGACGGTGACAATCGCTTCCAGATGCCGCTCTATCCCGATCCAGCACCACCTAAAGAACGAACTGGGGCCGGTGATGCGTTTGCCTCGACACTCGTCGCCGCGCTGGCCAAGGGCAATACCCTGGAAGGCGCGCTGCAGTGGGCACCAATTAACTCCATGAGTGTCGTACAGCAAACCGGTGCCCAAGCCGGCCTGCTATCGGTTAAAGAAATCGAAGACCTATTGAGCAAGTCGCCCGATTGGTATCACACCACCAGAATGCAGTAACGCCTCGGGGCGAGGTCTTGGCAGTAGCCCTCCCAAATAGGGGACTGTAAGTGAATCACGCTATACTTTTTCAGAGGTGCTTATGGTAATCTGTAGGTAAGGAATAACTATGCGGCAGCCCAATAAAAATTCGCTACACAATTTAGTAAAATGACTCGATTTTTGTCCGAGTCGCTGACGGCACCGGAGCCACGTTTTGGGCTCGGTCTGCGCCGTTTGGAGCGGGCCAACGGTAACCCGAGTGCTGATATTCGGTTGTCGCTTGAAGTGACGCGCGCCGCCAGCCTCAAACTCGCCGAGCTGGGGCTAAACCCCACCGATACAACTGCCTCCGAGCTTTACCATACGCTAGAGGCTCGGGTGAAGCTCGACGATGCGCGGCTCACCAGAACGCTCCGGACGATTGCGGCGACGCATGTTTCGGCTGAGGCCGATGTGGTGGCTGGCATGGTACACGCTCTGCAGGCCGCACCGCTACCTAAGAATTGCTTTGCGCTTAAAGCAGCGAGCCTGCGCAGTATTATCAAAAAGCTGCCGCCTAAAAAAGCCATGAAACAGCTTGGCTATCGTTCGCTACCCTCAATGCTCAAACATGAATCGGCGACTACGATTTTTACAGCTGCGGTACTGTGTGAGCACGCCAGCTGGCACCGCAACGTCATTGAAGCCTATAAACGCTTCAAACCAACTGACTTCGAAAACCGGCCAATTGCCATCCTGCACCCCCCCACCAGTAAATGGCAAGCCTTGGCTGCCAGTGATGTCGCCAAACGGCGCCACAATATCTTGAGCTTTCCGGAGCTCGGTGCGATCGTATTGCTGCCGCTACCGGATTCACGACCAGCCGGCGCGGTAACGGCGAGCTTAGCTCTGGCGCTACATGCTCTTAACGAGGTGCGCGCCAGTAGCACGTACCTCAAGCTTTGTCAGGTCCGCCCGGATTTTGGTCATGTCGTCGTGACGGTGGCAACTAATCGGCCCGAGCTCCAGGCCGGCATGCTCGATCAGTCAACGCCCTGGCATGTCGTGCAGCGCTACTATGCCCGGATGCAGCAGCACTTTAGCGAAGAACTGTTCGCCCCCCATATCCAATTAGAAGATTTGGCTTGGCACAATATCGAAGACATACTGATCCACATTGAGCCGAGCCTCAAGTTTTGGCAAGGCAGCGCCCATCTGGGGGTCGTGCACAATCACCAACCAGTTTCACTCAACATTGTCGATGTGGCGTTGAATTATTGCAACCGGCTGCCGTTTGAGTACCGCTCGTTCGAGCATTTTCAGCGTTCGCTATGGCAGGAACTGTCACTGCGCTACCTGCAGCCTCAAAAAATTGAGCAGGCCGTCTTAGGCGTCCTGCAGCCTAAGTTTGCGCTCGAACGCACCCTCATTAATTAGAAAGGTATACCAATGTATCAAATATGTGTTTCCGGAGCCGCCAAAGGCGACAGTGTCCAAGAGGGGAAGCTCCTAGCCGCCGAACTTGGTATCGCCATTGCGAAAGCTGGCCACGCCCTCATGACGGGCGCGACCGTCGGTTTGCCGAACTACGCTGCCGAGGCCTATAAAAAGGCCGGTGGCTTGATGAGTGTGGGCATCAGCCCGGCTGCCTCTAAAATTGAGCACGTCATGAAATACCGTTTGCCGATACTAGCCTACGATACGATTCTCTATTCCGGGCTGCATTATGTGGGCCGCGACGCGCTATTGATTACATCGAGTGACGCCGTCGTCAGCCTCGGCGGCCGTTTGGGCACCTTACATGAATTTACAATCGCCCTAGAAACAGATACGCCGATAGGGTTTTTGCAGGGGGCTGGCGGCGTCAGTGATCAAATCCAGACGCTGATGGGCCTGGCCCACCCGTTGCGAGCCGGTGCGATGGTAACCTTCAACGAATCGGCTGAGGCACTCCTGAAAGAATTAACTGACCACCTCGATATTGAGCACGCCAAATACCGGGCCCTGTATCAGTAAAGCTCAGCCTGGCGGTGACTGTTGTCCGGACTCTAATGATGCCTTTGGTCACATCCACGACTAGGCTTGCTACAATAGGGGTGTGAGTACATTCAATCTGCAATCAAGCTTTGAACCGAGCGGCGACCAGCCGACGGCGATTGCCCAATTAACCAAAGGCCTACGTGACGGCCTGCGCGAGCAGACCCTGTTGGGTGTAACCGGGTCCGGCAAAACGTTTACGATGGCCAATCTGATCCAAGATTTTCAAAAGCCGACCCTGATCCTCAGCCACAATAAAACTTTAGCCGCCCAACTTTACGGTGAGTTTAAAAAATTTTTCCCGGACAATGCCGTCCATTACTTTGTGAGCTACTTCGATTACTATCAGCCGGAGGCCTACATTGCCCGCTCCGATACCTTTATCGAAAAAGACAGTCAGATCAATGAAGAAATCGACCGGCTACGCCACGCCGCCACTGATTCACTGCTGAGCCGCAAAGACGTCATTATTGTCGCCAGCGTCAGCTGTATCTATGGGATTGGCTCGAAAGAGGACTACGGTAGTATGTCGGTTGACGTCAAAACTGGCGAACAGCGCCAGCGCGATAAATTCTTGCGCCACTTAACCGATATTCAGTACCAGCGTAATGACGTTGACTTCCACCGCGGCACGTTCCGGGTGCGCGGCGACGTCGTCGATATTTTCCCAGCTGGCGAAGAGCTGGCTTATCGCATCGACTTTTTTGGCGACGACGTTGAACGTATCACCAAGATTGACCCGTTGACTGGCGAGATTTTGAGCGAGCTATCGGAGCTACGGATCTTTCCGTCGTCCCACTATGTGACGCCATTTGATAAGCTCAAACTGGCGCTTGTTAAGATCGAGCAGGAGTTGCAGGTCCGTGTGGCCGAGTTTCGCTCCCAAGGTAAACTGCTCGAAGCCCAACGGCTGGAGCAACGGACGCGCTTTGACCTCGAGATGCTCGAGGAAACTGGCTTTGTTAAGGGTATTGAGAACTACAGCCGCTACTTAACTAATCGCGAACCGGGCGAACAGCCGGCCACGCTGATGGACTATTTCCCGGATGATTACTTATTACTCGTCGATGAATCGCACATGAGTATGCCCCAGGTACGCGGTATGTATAACGGCGACCGGGCCCGCAAAGAGACGCTCGTCGAACACGGCTTTCGGCTGCCGAGTGCGCTCGATAACCGGCCGTTGACGTTCGTCGAATTTGAGCGCCATATTAATCAAGTCGTCTATGTTTCAGCTACCCCCGCCGAGTATGAATTGAGCCGTTCCCCCGCACCTGCCGAACAAGTTATTCGGCCGACCGGTCTGCTTGACCCGCCTATCGAAATTCGCCCGGTCACCGGCCAGGTTGATGATCTATTGGCCGAAATTCGGGCCACCGTTGCCAAACACGAACGCGTCCTCGTAACGACGCTGACGAAGCGCATGAGCGAAGATTTGGCCGAGTACCTTAAGGAACTTAATATCAAAGTGGCCTACTTGCATAGCGACGTCGACACGCTCGATCGCACCGATATCCTGCGCGATTTACGCCTCGGTGTCTACGACGTGCTCGTCGGCATTAACCTGCTGCGCGAGGGCTTGGATCTGCCGGAAGTTTCGCTGGTGGCAATCTTGGACGCCGACAAAGAAGGCTTTCTACGTAGTGAACAAGCGTTGATCCAGACGGTTGGCCGGGCCGCCCGCCATATCGATGGCCACGTGATTATGTACGCCGACCGGATTACCAAAAGTATGCAAAAAACCATCGATGAGACTACCCGCCGTCATAAAATTCAGACTGCCTATAATCTTGAGCACGGCATTACGCCCGTCGGTATTAACCGCGGCATTGAAGCCGGCATGCGGCCGGATATGCCCGAAGAAGCCAAGCGCGCCCGGCTCGACCTCAAAAAGATTCCCAAAGATGAATATAAGTCACTGGTGCGTGATCTGACCGGACAGATGGAACTGGCCAGCGCTAACTTGCAGTTCGAAACGGCCGCCGAATTGCGCGACCTTATTAATGACATTAAAGCTCGGATGACGAATTAGACAGACTAGTCGGTGTACAGGCCAAGTTTACGAATCGCTTTGGCAATAGCGCCGGCCCGCTTGACGGCCTCACCCCCCATGCAGTGGCCTTTGCCTTCGACTAGCTTCAACAACTCATTGGAGCGAGCAAAGGTTACTTCCTGTAAAAAATCTTCAAAAATCGATTCCCGCAAACAATCATCCCGGCCTTGAATATCGTATGGTCCGCGGGCGGCGAGTTTGGCGAGCAGCTCTTTTGAGGTACCGCCCAGTAACGACAATCCCAAACGGCTAATGACGGCCAGGTCGCTGGCCGGTGGCAGGGAATTGATATTATCATAGGCCAAGCGGGCGGCAGCGCGGGGCGAACTTTGGCGGCCGATTTCACTAACGGCGCCGAGCGCGAGGTGCCCAGGCAGATGGGTAAACATGTGGAGACGGGCTCGCCGTGACGAGACGAGGCAGGGTTCGTACAAAACGCGGCCAATGATATCAATCGGCTGGCCGTGGGTATCGTTGATCTCGTCCATCCGGGCTAAGATAGCGGCGCTCATGGACGTAGCGACGATGACAACCCGTTGGCCGTCGTAGAGCGGTGCCAAGACGTTGAAGGTTTCCTGGGCAGCCAGGTCGAGGGTGTGCCTGCCGAGGGAGAGGAGCGCCCGGCGCGGCAAAGTACTATCGGTGCCGTAGGTAGCATGGGTATCAATCACTGCCTCCGGCAGTAGATGACTGAGCTGGGCTTGGGTGTGGCGCAGGACGGTTCCATTGATGGTTTCGGTCCAGCCGGGCAAGCTGGAGACGACGATGGCGTCCGGATTGCCGCTGGCGGCCTCGGTGTGCAGCATTTGATGATGGCGGCCCGGCAGGGCTAGTCGCTGTGCTTCGTGATGGCGCACGTCGTCGCCAAGGCGAGTCTGCCAGCTGTCGAGGACTTCCGGATCGAAAGCTGGGGCGGAAGGCGCCGGGGCGAGTTCGGGTGTGACCGTCAGAGAGTTGAGCTGGGGCACACCCTCAGGCTGTCTAGGTGGCGACAGCGATGTTTGTGGAGCTCGCTCGGTAGTTATTGACATGTTTTACTTTAGTTAAAAATAGCCTTTGATCCATAATAGACGTATCACTTATGGTTTGTAAAGTATTACGTTCAATTGCTGTCAGACGCCCGGCCTCGAGTGCACAAATGCCTCAAGGTCTGTTACAATCGTAGGTAACGATGGCGAAAATTTCACGCGAGGATATCTTAAAATTGGCTCGACTAGCTCGACTCGAATTGAGCGAGGCTGAAATTGCTGAGTATGGTGATGAACTGAGCGAGATTATTCAGTATGTTGACCAATTGCAAGCGGTTGATGTTGCAGGTCTGAAGCCGACCAACCAGGTTACCGGCCTGGTGAACGTGCAGCGGGAAGATGAAATCATCGATTATGGTTACGGCCCGGCCGATCTGCTCACCAACGTGCCGCAGGTTGAAGCCGATCACATCAAAGTCCGGCGGATGCTCGGATGAGTCAGTGGTTGCCGCTCGCCGCCATTGCCGAGAGTGTCCAGACTGGGCGGGTGAGTGCCACCGCTTTGGTCGAACAAGCTCTAGCGACAATCACCGCCCAACAAGAATTCAACGCCATTATTGCCACTTTGCCGGAGCGGGCCCGGGCCCGGGCGCAGCAGATTGACGCCAGCGTTAAGGCCGGTGGTAAAGTCGGCCGTCTCGCTGGGGTACCTTTTATCGTCAAAGATAACTTCTTAGCACTGGGGGCCGAAACGACGGCCGCCAGCAATATCCTCAAGGGGTTCAAGGCGCCCTACCAAGCGGTGGCTATCGAGAAGTTGGAGGCCGAGGGAGCGATTTGTGTCGCGAAAGCTAACCTCGATGCCTTTGCTCATGGCGCCAGTACCGAGAACAGCGACTTCGGCGTGACGCTCAACCCGCATGACAAAACCCGCGTGCCCGGTGGTTCTTCGGGTGGTTCGGCCGCCGCCGTTGTACTCGACATGGTACCGTTTGCGCTTGGTACCGACACCGGCGGCTCGGTTCGGCAGCCGGCCAGCTTTGTGGGCTGTGTTGGCTACAAGCCGACTTATGGGTTGATCTCGCGCTCTGGTGTCGTTGCTATGGCCAGCAGCACCGACGTCATTGGGGCGCTGGCGCGGACGACCATTGATGTTGCCTTGCTGGTGGACATCATGGCGGGCCGGGACAGCCTCGACGCTACTACCATCGAAGCCGATCCGGCCGGCTACCAAAACCTGTCCCTCGATCTTACAGGTAAGAAAGTCGGAATTATTAAAGAGTATTTTGGACGGGGGGCCGACCCGGCTGTTGAAAAACTAATCTTGGAATCAGCCGAAAAACTCAAAGGCTTAGGTGTTGAGACTGTCGCAGTCAGCTTACCGTCATTGGCGGTCGCTTTGGCGGTGTATTATGTCCTGTGTCCGGCCGAAGTCAGTAGCAACTTGAGCCGCTACGACGGCCAGCGCTTCGGTTACAGCCAACCGGACACCACCAGCCTGGAGCAAAGCTATATGCAGTCGCGCGGCATCGGGTTCGGCAAAGAGGCCAAGCGTCGCATTATGATCGGGACCTATGTGCTCAGCAGTGGCTACTACGACGCCTATTACCGGAAAGCTCAAACCGTTCGCACTAAATTGATCAATGAATTCACGGCTGCCTTTGCGGATGTCGATTTTCTGCTCGGTCCAGTTTCGCCGACGACGGCCTTCAAAATCGGTGAAAACAGCAGCGACCCGTTGCAGATGTATCTGGCCGACGTTATGACGGTGGCAGCTAACTTGGTCGGGGTGCCAGCCATCAGTGTCCCGGCTGGACTCGTGGCTGGTCTGCCGGTTGGTCTGCAGCTGATGGCGCCGCAACGCGCCGACGCGGCGCTGTTGGCCTTAGCTGCCCAAGCCGAGGCGGTACTCGCATGAATCAATACCTACCCTACGCCGCGGCTGCCGTGGTGATCGGTGTGGTAGCCGGGCTCGTCGTACTACGTCGCCGACCGCGCAAACTCGATGTTGCCCGTATTATGGAGCGTTGGGTTGCCCTGCAGAAGAATTGTGCCGACAAGCAGAATTGGCCGCTGGCAGTGCTCGAAGCCGACAGGCTGCTCGACGATACGCTTAAACGCTTGCGCTACAAAGGCAAATCGAACGGCGAACGCTTAGTCGCTGCCCAGCATAAATTGACCAATAACGAGAGTGTTTGGTTTGGGCATAAGCTGACCAACAAGATCAAAGATAATGATCTTAAAAAAATCGGTAAATTAGACACGCTCGAAGCGCTCAGTGGCTTTCGCCAGGCCCTCAAGGATCTCGGGGCGTTGGCAGAGAAAACGCCCGCTAACCCGACCATCGACACTGAACCAACCAAACCGGCCAGTCAGGAGAAGACAAAATGATCGATGCGAGCGCCAAAGCGGCCTACATTACCACGATCGGCATCGAATGCCACGTGCAGCTCAAAACCAAGACAAAACTGTTTTCGGGTGTCGGCAATGACGCTCGCGAAGTCCCCGTCAATACGCTTGTCAGCCACATCGATTTTGGTATGCCCGGGGCACTGCCAGTTTTGAATAAAGAGGCCGTACATTTGGCGGTGAAGGCCGCCTTTGCACTCGGCACTAGCCCCGAACGGTTTAGTAAGTTTGACCGTAAGCACTATTTTTACCCTGATTTGCCAAAGGGCTATCAGATAACCCAGTTCGACGAGCCGATTATCGGTAAAGGGGAGTTGACGATTGACGTCGATGGCCAAACTAAAATCATCGGTATCACTCGTGCCCACATGGAAGAAGATGCCGGCAAAAGTACCCATCCGGCCGGCAAGGACTACAGCCTGGTTGACCTCAACCGAGCCGGCACGCCACTGCTCGAAATCGTCAGCGAGCCTGATATGCACACCGCCGCCGAAGCCAAAGCCTACGCCCACGAACTGTACCTGCGCATGCGCTACGCTGATGTTTCGGAAGCTAACTTATTTTATGGCAATATGCGCTTTGACGTGAATGTCAGTGTCAGCAAAACCGCCGAACTCGGCACCCGAACCGAGACCAAAAATATCAACAGTTTCCGGGCAGTCGAAAAATCGGTTGAATACGAAGTTGCTCGGCAGATCGAAGTCCTGGAAAAGGGCGGCACGATTGTTCAGGAGACACGGGGTTGGGATGATGCCAAGCAGCGCACCTTTAGCCAGCGCAGCAAAGAAAATGCCGACGATTATCGGTATATGCCGGATCCTGACCTCCCGCCGATTGTCTTGGACGAAGCCTATATTGCTACTGTTAAGGCAGCTATGCCAGTTATGCCCGACGAGTGGCGCGAGCGCCTCAGCTCACTCGGCATGGATAGATTACAAACCGAAACCTTGCTGGATGCTCATATCGAGATTGAAGACGCCAAATACTTACACTTAGTTGAACAGGTTATTACGAACAAAGAACTCGCCAAGCAAGTCGTTAACTGGATAGTCAATGTTGATGTGCCATTTACCCGGGGGGCTACCACCGCAAACTCTAGCATTGATCGCTTGAACCTCTACCGACAGTTGTTCGCTATGGTCAAAGCCAATAAACTTAGCTCAACAAGCGCCAAGTTAGTGATAACCGAAATTCTCATGGTTGGAACCACCCCGGAGGATGTTGAAGCCTATGCCCAAGCCCAAGGCCACATTCAGGAATCCGACGAAGCTGCCATTAACAAAATCGTTTCGCAGGTACTAGCCGAAAATCCTAAAGCTGCCACGGACGTCCGGGCCGGCGAGATGAAAGCCATTGGTTTCTTGGTTGGCCAGGTTATGAAGCTTTCCCGAGGCAAGGCTAACCCGGGGCTCGCCGGGCAGCTCATCAAGAAACAGCTCGATAGCTAGGCCGCCAACGGTCAACGTAAGTAAAGGAGACGACTCATGCCCGCCAATCAATCTATTACCAAAGCCGTCATCGCCGCCGCCGGTTTTGGCACGCGCTTTTTACCACAAACCAAAGCCATGCCCAAAGAGATGCTGCCGTTGATCGACAAGCCGATTATTCAATACGTTGTCGAAGAACTGGTGGCGGCCGGCATCAAAGACATCATTATCATCAGCGGTTCAAATAAGCGCAGCATCGAGGACCATTTTGATACACCAAACCAGGATTTGGTCGCCAATTTGCGGGCGGGCGGTCCTTCCAAGGAGCCGCTACTTAGGGAGGTCGAAGCTATCTCCGAAATGGCCAACTTTATTTACATTCGTCAGAAAGGCCCATACGGCAACGCTACGCCGGTGGCCTGTGCCGCCCATCTGCTGGGGGATGAGCCGTTCATCTACACCTACGCCGACGACTTCTTTGCAGCCAGTCCGGGGCGAACCCAGCAATTAATCGATGCCTATCATCAGTACGGCGGCTCGATTCTAGCGTGCAAGCGGGCTGAGTCTGATGCCGATTATGACCGCTATGGCTTTGCGGCTGGCACCCAGTTGGCGAACGGCATCATGAAGGTTGAGCAGATCGTCGAGAAGCCGGGCAAGGCAGCAGCGCAATCGGCTATCGCCAGCGTCAGCGGCTACCTGTTGACGGCTGATATCTTTCCCTACATTGAGGCCGCTATGGCTACACACTGCGATCGTGAGCTCATGATTCAGCCGATCATGCAGACCATGATCGACGACGGACTAGACTTTCACGCCTGCGAAATTCAAAACGGCAGCTACTACGACACCGGTGATAAGCTTGAGTATCTCAAAACGGCGGTCGCTTTTGCCCTCGAGCGCGAGGATATTGGCCCCGAGCTATTGCAATTCCTGCGAAAAAAACTACAGTAAGAAGTACTATTAAGCTGTAAAGTATCAATTATGACTATGACTGAAACTGTTCTTGTTATCATCCTATCCGTGTTCTTAGCAACATTCCTGGCGTTGGCGATCGCCGCCGCCGTCATATTTATTCGGTTGCTACGCGAAGCCAAAAAAATCGTCGTCAAGGCTGAAAGTGTCGTCGACACGGTTGAGTCGGCCGCCACCACTGTTAAGAACGCTTCCGGCCCAATCGCCACTCTGCGAGTTATCAAGAACCTTATCGACCTCATACCGCGTAAAAAGTAAAGGAGTAATCATGGGAAAATTTACTAAACGTATCGCTGTCGGAGCCGCCCTGGCCGGCGCTGCCGGTTACGTAGCTGGCCTCCTGACTGCCCCAAAGAGCGGTAAAGAAACTCGCGACGAGCTGAAAGCGAGTGGGGTGAACACCAAACACGAAGTTGAAAAGCAACTGACGCAACTGCATACCGAACTCGGCAAACTGATCGACGATACGAAAGGCAAGGGCGACGACATGACTGCCAAGGCCCAGACTGAACTCAAGAAATTAGTCGAAGCCGCCAAAGACAGCAAAGAGAAGTTGAGCACTGTCATGACCGCCATCCACGACGGTGAAGCCAGCGATAAAGACCTCGACAGTGCACTGATTGACGCCAAGCACGCCATCGACCACATCAAAGATTATCTCAAAAAGTAGCCAGCACCACTGGCTGGGCTTCTTCAGGCCGGCGGTTTTATTGCTTTTTAGGTCGTTGTAAAAGCTGACGTTGTTTAGCATAAGCCGTTGCAACGCGCTATAATTTTAGCTATAAGCTAAGCCCTCGGGGGTACATACGTGGCGTCTACGACACCGGCATTGACCGCAGCTGATTACGTTCATCTGCACAACCATACTCAATACAGTTTGCTCGACGGTCTCACCAAAGTGCCGGCGCTGGTTGAACACATCAAAGCCAGCGGTATGTCAGCGGTGGCGGTGACCGACCACGGCACACTGAGCGGTATTATTGAATTCTATAAAGTTGCGTTAGCCCAGGGCGTGAAGCCGGTTCTTGGCATGGAAGCGTACGTGGCGCCCCGCTCGCGCCGTGATCGCGACCCCAGTAAAGATAAGGCCTACTTCCACCTGGTCATTCTGGCCATGAATAACCAAGGCTACCAAAATTTGATGCGCCTGTCGACTATGGCTAACCTCGAGGGCTTTTACTACAAACCCCGCATTGACCACGAATTACTCGAAAAATATAACGAAGGCCTGATTATCTTAAGCGGCTGTATCGGCGGCGAAATTGGTGATAGCTTGCGCAATGAACAGTACGACAAGGCCAAAGAAACCGCCAGCTGGTACAAGCGGGTGTTTGGCGACCGTTATTACCTCGAAGTCCAGGACCATGGCCACCCCGACCATCCAAGCAAGTGGGATGAGCAGGTCGCTGTTACTGCGCTGACACTCAAGCTATCCAAAGAGCTTGATATTCCCTGTGTGGTGACCTGTGACGCCCATTACTTGGAGCATAAAGACCAAATTGCCCATGAGATTCTGTTGTGTGTCCAAACGGGAGCATTCTTGAGCGATGAGAAGCGCATGACCTTAGCCAACTTTGAACTGCACGTCACCGATCCGGCCGAAATCATCAAACGTTGGGGTGCCGATTACCCCGAAATGATCACTAATACGCGCGATATTGCCGCCCGTTGCGACGTGACTATCGAATTGGGCCGGATCCTGATTCCGAAATTCCCGGTCCCGAAAGGCGAGAGCGAAAAAACGTACCTCGATAAACTGGTCTATCGCGGTCTGGCTTGGCGTTACGGTGGCCTAGACGAAGCCGCCGCCAACGCGTTATCGATTGAACAGGCCAAGACGTACTTGCCCGAAAACGTCGCCACGCGGACGACCTACGAACTCGGCATTATCGACCAGATGGGCTTTAACGGCTACTTTTTGATTGTGTCGGACTTTATCGGCTGGGGCAAGAATGAAGGCATTGTGTTTGGTCCAGGACGGGGCAGCGCGGCCGGTTCGATTATTGCTTACGCGCTCAAGATTACCGAACTCGACCCACTCAAGTATGATCTGCTGTTTGAGCGGTTTTTGAACCCCGACCGGATCAGCATGCCGGATGTTGACATTGACATTCAGGATACCCGGCGCAACGAGGTTATTCAGTACTGCGTTCAAAAATACGGCACCGAACGGGTTGCCAACATCGCCACATTTGGCCGGATGGCGGCCCGTAACGCCGTTCGTGACGTCGCTCGCGTTCTACAAGTACCCTACGCCGATGCCGATCGGTTAGCCAAGATGATTCCGCAGCCCGTTCAAGGCCACCACATCCCGCTGGCCGAGTCCCTCCAAGCTGACCACGACCTCAAATATGAGTACGAGACCAACGAGATTTCTAAAAAAGTGTTTGACCTGGCCCTGCAGCTCGAGGGTACTATCCGGTCGCACGGCATTCACGCTGCCGGTGTGGTGATCGCCCCCGATGATATCGTCAAATTTGTCCCACTCGAAATGGCCCAAAAGGGGGTCGTTGCCACCCAGTTTCCGATGGGACCGATTGAAGAGCTCGGGCTACTTAAAATGGACTTTTTGGGCCTGTCTAACTTAACAATTATCAAAAACGCCCTGCGTATTATTAAGCGCGTCTACGGCACGGACATCGACATTAACACCATTCCGCTCGATGACGCTGACACCTACGCACTGTTCCAGCGCGGTGATACGACTGGTGTGTTCCAGCTAGAATCGGCCGGCATGAAGCGCTATCTGCGCGATCTTAAACCGACGACGTTTGAAGACATCGTGGCTATGGTGGCACTGTACCGGCCGGGGCCGATGCAATTTATTGATGAGTTTATCGGCCGTAAACATGGTGAAAAAAAGATTATCTACCCGCACCCGAGTATGGAAAATTCGCTCAAAAACACCTATGGCGTGCTGGTGTACCAAGAACAGGTCATGCAGATCAGTAAAGAAGTTTGTGGCCTGACTGGCGGCGAGGCCGACACGCTGCGTAAAGCCATCAGTAAAAAGAAAATCGATATCATGCGCAAAATGAAAGTCCGCATGATCGAAGGCGCCAAGCGCGTTTCGGGTATCGAACCGGCCGTTATGGAGGTATTCTGGAAACAACTCGAAGACTTCGCGGCCTACTGTTTCAATAAGAGTCACGCGGCCTGTTACGGCTTAATCTCTTACCAGACGGCTTATTTGAAAGCCCACTATCCGGCGGCCTACATGGCGGCGCTAATGACGAGCGACTACGACGACACTGACCGCCTCGCGATTGAGATCACCGAGTGCAAACACATGGGCATCAAGGTGTTGCCGCCGGACGTCAACGAATCATATCTCGAGTTTGCCGTTGTGAAGGAGTCCAACCAGATTCGATTCGGCATGCTGGCCATCAAAAATGTTGGTTCGGGGGCTGTCGAAGAGATCTTGCGGGCTCGGGCCGATAGCCAGTTCAGCTCACTGGAAGACTTTTTAACCCGAGTCAATTACCGGGTGGTAAACCGCAAAGCCATGGAAAGTCTGATTAAATCTGGCGCGTTTGATAGCTACGTCGACCGTTCGACGCTGCTCCACAACCTCGATACGGCCATGGCATTTGCTAACCGGGTCCAAAAGCAAGCCAGCAGTGGCCAGACCGACCTGTTCGGCAATGTGACTGACGCGTCGGTTGAGCGCCCCAAGCTCGAGCTGCCAGCGCCGGCTGCCGCTGTTGATATCCGCGAACAGCTGGTGTGGGAGCGCGAATTGCTCGGCCTTTATCTCAGTCAGCACCCTTTGGAGCTGTTTGAGACGTTTTTGTCCGAGCAGAGCGTACCGCTCAGCAGCCTCAAGCCCCAACACGATGGCAAAGCCGTTACGGTTGGCGGCGCAATCGTTGATGTGCGTGAGATCGTGACCAAAAAAGGTCAAAAGATGGCCTTTATCAAGATCGAAGACCAGTCCGGTGAGCTGGAAGCCATTTTGTTCCCGAATGCCTACCAGCAAACCCTCGGGCTGTGGCAGCGCGATCGGATCGTGCTGATTCGCGGCAAAGTCAACGCCCGCGACCGCGAAGGGAAACAGTCCAATGATGTCAAAGTCATGATTGACGACGCCCGGGAGATTACCAGTCAACAGGCCGCTTCGTACCAAGCCACTGGGCATAAACCCCGGGAGTTAAAAGTTACGGCCAAGTCTAAAAAAGTTCCGATGGTTGGTCCGGGCGCTAAAGCCGTCGCCGAGAAGACTGTCCGGGAACGGGTTTTTATCCGGGTGGCCGACAGCCGCGACCAGACGTTGTTGGTGACACTTAAGCAGACCCTTGATGCATATGTGGGCAGTACGGAAGTTGTCTTAGTGCTCGGCACCGCCGATAAGCGCCAGGCCATTAAACTGCCGAACGGCTTTGACCGCGACAGCGAAGGACTGGCTACTCTCCAGACGCTGGTGGGCGCTCCAAACGTTAAGATTCATTAGCTAGCGGATTAAGCCGCTGGTGCGGGTGAGAATGAAGCCGATCGTCGCGATGAGGGCGATGACGATGTCGAGTGTCGGGTGGTGGAAGAAAAACAGTTCGCCACGTGTAATTAAACGGTGTAACCGGATGCCGCGGTGAACGATGAAGGTGAGGATTGCCGCACCCATCAGCACCGAGACGACGGCTAAGCTCCAGGGAGCAGAGCCTTTGGTTAGTAGCTGGATACGCGAGACGGGACGGCTTTGGATTTCTTGCTGCGCACCCAATACGCCAGCCCCCGTGGGTTGGCTAGTGTCGCCTGACTGTATGACGGGTTGAACATTAAAGGTGATGTTGGCGGCGGTATCGTTGGTCGGTTGGCCGTACATCGCCACGACAATGGTTTGTGGGCCGTGGCCCTGGTAGTGGGGCGAGACGGCGATACCGAAGCCCACGTTTTGATAGCTGGTATTGAGGATATTGGCCCGGTGCTCGGGGCTGTTCATCCAGCCGTCAACTGTTTGAGCGGCGTCATTGAATCCATACGCCAGGTTTTCGCCGGCCCGCTGATAGCTGTAGCCGCTGGCAGCGATAAAGGTCCAGGGGGTTTTGCCGAGAGGGGAAGTGTGCGACCAGTAGTCCTTGGCGACCATATCGTCGGCTTTGGCTTGGGCGGCGCTCGTCAGCAGCGGGTCGATAGACAGTTGGCCTTCATGATCAGCGCTGCGCGCGCTGTTGGTGCTGGTTAAGAAGCTGGTGTCGCTAAAATCACTGGCGGCTCCGAGCACGGCACTGGCCGACCAGATGCTGTTGACGACCAGGCCGAGCCCGACAATCGCTAGCATTGGGATATATGGCCAGTACGCCTTCAGATAATGCTTACTCTGGCGGTGGTGTTGACCGCTACGCTTCTTATGAGTGGCCGATAGTTTGGGTTTAAGTTTGGTGGCTTGTTTCATAGGTTTGCGGGTGTTTGTTTTAGCTAATTTATTTCATTGTATCATAAGAGGGATAGCTGGTGAGTTACGGGTGTCCACCCGTAACTGCGTCCGTCGAGAGTAATCTATGCATCAAATGTAAGCCCGAGCCTGGGTATTCAATGGCGTACTGACAGTTAAATTTTGCTTAGAAAGCTTGAATCTGCCAAGTTAAATCGTTGTAAAATCAGAATGCTTTTGCTTAATCTCATCTGTTAGGCTACGCACTAGCCGCTCGGGCCAGCCAAAACGGTTGTAAATCATTGACAGAGCTTACGCCTGTCCGCCATAATAACCGTCGAAGCTATATTCAAACAAAAAAGTAAACAAAGGTTCAACAAAATGACTGCACGACAATTGGTTAAAATTAAACCGTTACCGCTACTGTTAGCGATTGCGCTCCTGTCGCTTGGCTCGTCTTCCTTATTACTATTCGGACACGCTGGGGCGGTGTCATCACAAGCGATTGTCCGGTTTGATACCCTCAAGGCAACGACCGCGACCGGTGGGCGGGTTTGCTATAAGCCGGCAACGGCCGGAACTGCGACCAGCGTTAAAGTTACCTTTCCAACCACCGCCGCTACCGACTACATTGTGAACGCCACGGCCGGTAACTGGACGACGACGGTGACTAACCTTGACGCTGGCCAAACTGCCTGGCCCGGTATCGGTACCGCGTCACTCGTGGCTGGTAAATCGGTTACCTTTCCGAGTACCACCCTCACGGTCGGCACCCTTTACTGTTTTAACTTTGCCGCTGCCAGTACACTGACTACCAGTAGTGCCGGTGCCTCGGAAACGACGCAGGGTACGGTGATTACTCAGGCGGCTGGCCCAACCCAGATTGATTCGTCAACTTACTCCGAGTCAATCATTTCTAACGACCAAGTCGTCATTTCGGCCGTCGTTCCGCCTTCTTTCGTGTTCGTCCTGAGTGGTAACACCGATGCCTTTGTGACCAACCTGAGTACGGCTTCGGTTGTGGCCACGACTGGTCGAACCATTACCGTCACGACCAACGCCGCCTCGGGCTGGATAGTCTGGGCCAAGGACCTCAACAGCAAGGGTGGTAGTGGTGCCCTGCAGTCGGCCACCGCCGGTAACTATCAAATCGGTGGGGTTGCCCCGGGTAGTGCTTCCCGCGTACCGAGTGTCGGCACCGAAGACTATGGTCTGGACGTAGCCGTGACGGACGCTGCCCTCGGTGGTACCGCACTGGTTGACTCATTCTACGACGGTGCGGTCGGTACCAAGATCGGTACCCCTGACCCGACCCGTTTCCGCCCTATTGCTTCGGCCAACGGCACCGCCAACGGTGACATCGTGACCATCAAAGAGCGGGCCACAATCGCCGGTCAAACCCCAGCT